>DNYQ01000210.1 GCA_003506745.1 Syntrophaceae bacterium | reverse complement strand
GATATGAACATGCGGAAGACGCGGGCGTGTATAAAATTTCCGACGACCTGGCTCTGGTTCAGACCGTCGATTTTTATACGCCGACGGTCGATGATCCCTATATCTTCGGCCAGATCGCCGCGGTAAACGCCATCAATGATATTTATGCCATGGGCGGAAAGCCCCTGACCGCCATGAACATCGTCTGCTTTCCGGTCAAGACGATGGACAAATCCGTGCTCAAGGACGTTCTGCGCGGCGGGCTTTCCAAAATGCGTGAAGCCGGCGTCTTGCTGATGGGCGGGCATAGTGTGGAAGACAATGAAATTAAATACGGCCTCGCCGTCACCGGAACCATTCATCCGGATCAGGTGCTGTACAATCGCGGCGCCAGGCCCGGCGATCAGCTGATTCTGACCAAGCCGCTGGGCACGGGGATTATCAGCACGGCGCTCAAGGCTGGCGCGGTTAGCGAATCTCTTTTGGCCAAAGCCGTCGCCTGTATGACGGAACTCAACCAAAAAGCCGCAGAGCTTGCGATCGCCGCGGGGGATATCCATGCCTGCACGGATATTACCGGATTCGGTTTTTTGGGCCATGCCTGTGAAACCATTGAAGGCGGTGATGTCGGCCTGAGGATTCGTTCGGCGGCGATACCGATCTTTGAGGGGGTCCGCGATCTGGCGGAAACGGGTTATATCCCCGGCGGTCTTTATCGCAACCGGAATTTCCGCATCGAGCAGGTTGAAAAAGCGCCGTCTTGTCCGGACTGGATTTTTGACGTTTGCTTTGACCCGCAGACCGCGGGAGGTTTGTTTTTCAGCCTGCCTGCGGCCAAAGCCCGGACGCTTGTGGAAACAATGCGCCGCGCGGGAATCCCGGACGCGGCGATTGTGGGCGATGTGACCGGCGATCATCCGGGCAGAATTTTAATTGAGTAAAAAATCCAACACGAGCCCCATGCGGATAAACGATGAAGTCAGAATTCCCGGCCGGCAGAAACGAAACGCAATCCCATTTAAAAAAGTTGCTGGAGCTGACGCAAACGGACGATACCCTGCTTTTGCTGATGTACGGCAGCCCGGACCCGGATGCCATTGCCTCGGCCATGGCGCTCAAGGAAATCCTTCAGCGCGCCAAAGGCCTGTCCCGCTGCACGTTTGCCGCAACGGAACCCATCCGGCGTCAGCAGAACCGGGAGCTGGCCCAGGCGATGCGCCTGAACATCCGGCCATTTGGCCAGGTGGACGTCGGCGCCTACCGGCTGATTGCGCTGGTGGACGCGCAGCCTTCTTTTTTCGGCGATCACTTCCCGGTCATCCGGCCGGCCATCGTCTTTGATCATCATCCCCGGCAGGGCGATTGGCAAGCCGAGTTTGCGGACATTCGTCCTCATTACGGCGCGCTTTCCACGGTGATGACGGAATACCTGCTTTACGCCCGTGTGCGCATCCCCCGCAACCTGCATACGGCGCTCCTTTACGGCATCAAGACCGATACGGATAATTTCGACCGCGAAACGCTGGCCGAAGACATCCGCGCCTACACGTATCATGCCAGACGCGCCAATATGCGGCTGATCCGGCGGATAGAGCTGAACCAGACGCCGATCAGTTACTTGAAATATTTCGATCATGCTTTCCATGCCATGAAACATTATCGCGGCCGCCGCGTCGGTTTTCTGGGGCATGTGGAAAGTCCGGATGTTTGCGTGCAGGTGGCGGATTTCTATCTGCATTTGATCGGCACCTCTTATGTCGTCATCGCGGGAATCGTCCATGATAAACTGATTATTATTTTCCGGGGCGACGGCTACCGTCAGGACTGCGGCGCGATTGCAAAAAACGCCTGCGGCCAAATCGGCCAGGGNNAAAAAACATGAAAGACATCGGATTTCACAAAGACGTCACCACCGGATGTTATCTCAATCCCTTTGACGGTTTTGCGCCGAAGGAGCTGCCCATTGAAGAACGCTACGATGAAACCACCGGTGTGGCCAGCCGCATCCTGCCTTACCGTGTGCGGCCCGCCCAGAAGCCGGACACCCAGGCCTATGTGGAGAAGTCACCGGAATCGATCTGTCCGTTTTGCCCGGAACTCTTTGACAAGATGACGCCGAAATTTACGCCGGACATCATCGCTTGCGGCAAATTCAAAAGAGGAAACGCCTTCCTGTTCCCCAACGCGTTTCCCTATGACGCCACCAATACCGTTGCGATTTTTTCGTCGCGCCATTTCATCGGGCTTGACCAGTTGACGCCCGACGCGATGCGCGACGGATTTGCCGTCTGCCGCGATTATTTTTACCGCTTGGCCGAACTGCAGAAGGGCTATCAATTCTGTTCCATCAACTGGAACTACATGCCGCCCGCGGGGGGCGGCCTGATTCATCCGCACTTGCAGACGATTGCCGGCAAAAAGCCGACCAATTTCATGCAGCGGCTGCTGGCGTCCGCGCAAAACTACATGGCCGCGTCCGGCGGCGGCAATCTGTGGAGAAATCTTCTGGCGGCGGAGCAGGAAGCGGAAGAACGCTTTATCGCCACGACCGGCGTCATATCCTGGCTGACCGCCTTTTCGCCCAAAGGCATGGCCGGCGAAGTCGATTTTTATTTCAGGGAAAAGACATCGTTTTTTGATTTGACGGAGGCCAACTTTGATGAACTGCTCACCGGTCTGTCACGGGTTTTTCTCCATCTCTATGTCAATAATTTTATGAGCTTTAACCTGTCCTTCTATGCGGCCATGACGCCGGAGAAGAACTTCTGGGTGCAGGGCAAAATCGTGCCGCGTTTTGAAATCAACCCGCTGGGCACAAGCGATTTGAATTATTTTGAAAAACTGCACAATGAAATCATCTGCCCTATCGTGCCGGAGCAGCTGTGCAAAGAACTGCAGACGTATTTTCAGGAATGAATTTGACGGGGTGGTTCAAAAACGTGCTGTTGCCCCAGTTTTGATCAATAAAAAAGGCATCCTCGGATGCCGCCTTTTCGGGGTTGGCTCACTGCTGGTTTCATCATCCTAATCAACCCAGCAGTGTAATTAAAACAGTTGCCAGGATTTTGTCAGGCATGTTGGCCTTTAAATGGGACATGCCCGTTTGCCCTTATCTTGATTCCCGCTGAAGTTTTTCCAATAAAGGCTTAAGAACGGACAGGCGTTCTTGAGTTACTTTCCAGACCGTTTTGAGATCAACGCCCATATAGTCATGAATCAGAATATCGCGCATGCCGGCCATTTGATTCCACGGTATGTCGGGGGTTCAGTTGCCGCAGTGGCTTGGGTATCCGTTTCGTTGCTTCACCGAGGATTTCAAGACTCCTGATCACCGCGTTAATCGTTTTCTTGTCTTTTTCAAACGACTCAAAAGACATGTCTTTGGTAAATGATTCAACATCAGAGATGGCCGTTAATATGTCGTTGATATATGATATAATCGGACACATCTCTGTTTTTATACATATTCAACCTCTGCGAGAATTCGTTTCCCAAGGTTGGGTTTAAGCGCGGATTCCATGACCAGATCGACTTTCGTATTGAGCTGACTTTCAAGGTATTCACGCAAGTCGATAAAATCGAAAAGATCAATATCTCGATTGAATTGAACAAGAATATCAACGTCGCTCTTTTTGCGCTGCTGATTTTTAACGTATGAACCAAACAGGCCAAGTCGCCTGACACCATAACGCAACGCCAACTCGGGTTTTCTATTTTGAATTATTTCGATAATTTCTTTTTTGTCCATCATTACATCACTTTATACCGGTTCAATTTTGCAGACCAAACCCGAATTCCTGGATATTTATAGCATGATCAAAAAAATGATTCAATCAAGATGATTTAATCGGGGTGTTGTGAGGCCATCAGCATGATTGCTCCAGCAAAAGTGTAGGCAATCAACAACTTCTATATAATCCGGCATCATTACAAACAGAATACGGCGGTGGCGATAGCTGTTGTGTAACCATTATTTCTGACGAGATTTGACTGCGTGATATGTCGGGTGCCGACAATCTTGCCGCTGATTTTAAAAATTTCTTTCTTCTCATTCCAGCTTTCGTCAACATTGAAATTGATACCAAGGGTAGATGCCAGCATAGCTGCGGCAAGGTCTTCTGCATAGTTTCCGGCTTGTCTTTCTGCCTGTCCAAAGGAATGATGCGCGCTGATATATCCATAGGCATTCTTGTCAGTGGGAATGGCGCATCCCACCGATGCTGCCAGCAATCGCCGCGGTTCATTACTGCAGCAACGGCTCATAACGCAGAAAGTGATAGCGCCAGGCTGTAGTCCTTTCAATCCCCGTCTCCGAGAAATGATCTTGCAATGTGGGGGCAGAATACTGGAAACCTGCACTAAATT
>DNYQ01000092.1 GCA_003506745.1 Syntrophaceae bacterium | reverse complement strand
TAACAGCTTTTGCAGCCCGGTCCATATCCCGGCTTGTGTTGAAAAAACCGAAGCTGAACCGAACCGTTCCTTGCGGAAATGTCCCGATCGTGCGGTGCGCCGCAGGCGCGCAATGGAGGCCGGGACGGCACAGGATGCCAAATTTTTCTTCAAAAAACATCGCCGCATCCGACGGGGAGATATTTTTGACATTAAAGGAAATCACCGCCGTTTGTCTGGCGGCGTCGTTTAGCCCGTAAACCGTCACCTGATCTTTAAAGGCTTCCAATCGCTCAAGAAAACGGCGTGTCAGTTGTTCTTCTTTTGCGCGAATCCCTTCCATCGTCTGCCCGGCAAGATAGGTCGCGCCCGCGCCCAAACCGGCAAAGCCGATAGTGTTGGGCGTGCCGCTTTCATATTTGTCGGGCATGAAATCCGGCTGCGCTTCAAATTCCGAGCGGCTGCCCGTTCCACCCATCATCAGCGGGGCAATCCCCTTTTCCAGCCCCTTGCGGATATAAAGACCGCCCGTGCCCTGAGGCCCGTAAAGCGATTTGTGTCCGGTAAAGGCCAGCAGATCGATTTTCATTTTTTGAACATCCATCGGCAAAACACCCGCGGTCTGGGCGGCGTCAACACAAAATAGAATATCTCCCTTTTCCCGGATGATGGCGCCTACGGCTTCCACCGGGAGGATCGTGCCCGTGACATTGGATGCGTGCGTCATAACGACCATTTTTGTTGCAGGGCGGATAGCCTTTTTAATATCTTCCGGATCAAGCTCGCCGCGCGGCGAACAGGGAATCACCGATACGCGGACGCCTTGCGACTCCAGGAAACGCAGGGGCCGCATGACGGAATTATGCTCCATGCCGGACGTAATCACATGATCGCCCGGCTTGAGCGCCCCCTGGAGGGCGATGTTGAGCGCTTCCGTGGAATTTTTCGTCAAAACAATACGCAGCGGATCTTCGATATGGAAAAGACGCGCCAGGGTTTCGCGCGTTTCGTAAATAATGCGACCGGCGTCAATGGAAAGCCCATGGCCGGATCGTCCGGGATTGGCGCCGACGGCCTGCTGATAGGCCGTCATCGCCGCAAGCATCGCTTCCGGTTTCGGAAACGATGTTGCGGCATTGTCCAGATAAATGGTTTTCATAAAAATTTTCCGTCAAACGGTGTAATTGGTAGCATGAATAATGATATCCGAACCATCCTGCCGGATATCCGCCTTTAAGCCGCGCCGGCTGAGAAGACGGGAAACGTTTTCCCGCGCAACCTCATTATCCACCAGAATTTCCAAATCCGTATTACCGTCTGCAATCGCCCGGTCAACCAGAACAACCGGCTGCGGGCAGGACAGCCCTCGGGCGTCAACTTTTTTTGTACTCATATCTGTTCTCCTTCCTGAAAATCAAGCGGATACTTTATCACGCTGCGTGAATCCGATGACCAGACAGAACAAAAACCCGACCAGGACGGCGGCCGGACCAAAGGCGCCGATGCCTTTGGGCGATGAGGCTATCGCAAAATTATGGGCAATTGCCGCTCCCACAATCATACCAGTGGCAAAAATCGCCGCGTCCATGTCGCCTTCCCCGGACAGGAAGAGCTGACGTCCGGGACAGCCGCCGGCCAGAACAAACGCCAGTCCGGAAAGCGCCATGCCGAGGAAATTCCAGAGGTGATCGGTATGGGCCACAGGCTGGCCTTCAAAACCGGGCTTGAACTGCCCCAGAATAAAATTGGCCGCCAACGCAAAAACCAGAAGCGCCGCCACGCCGCTGATGAGATGAAAATCCCGAATCAGAATCACGTCGCGAAACGCCCCCATGGTGCAGAAGCGGCTGCGCTGCGCAAGGCCGCCGATCACGAGTCCGGCAATCAGGCTGATGAGGATCGGCGCATGCTGCGAACCGGGCCCTTTTGCACTGAAGAAAATCGGGCCGCCCGGCGCAAAAGAAACCTGAAACACCAAAAGCAACAGCAAGCCGATCATCAAAGCCGGAAAAATCCAGCCGCCGGCTTTTCTTTGCGCATAGGACCGCCCCAGGCTGTAGCCGTTTTTCAAAAACCCAACGCCGATGAAAATGCCGGCAATCAGTCCCGCCAGCCCCAGGATGGCGTTGCCGTCGCCGCCGGCCAGCCTTAAAAGCGTTCGCCAGGGACATCCCAGAAACACCAGCGCGCCCATCATGGCAAAAACACCGAGGAAAAAGCGGATGAGCGGCGCGGAACCGCCGCGCGGCCTGTATTCACCGGCCGACAGGGCGGCAACAAAAGCACCGAGAACAAACCCCATAATTTCCGGCCGCAAATACTGGACGACGTCCGCCCGGTGCAATCCTAGTCCGCCGGCGATATCCCGCTCAAAACAGGCAACGCAAATCCCCATATTGGGCGGGTTGCCGAAATACTGCAGAAGGGCCGCGCCGATACCGATGACCGCCCCGACAACAATGATTCCCGGACGGGATGCAAAAAGATTTTTCATCAGAATACCCCCCCTTAAAAATATGGATGGTTTTTAACAGAAGAATGGATGGAAAAGCAAATTCATAATAGGAATATGGTTATGGCCATTATAACCGGAATGAATAG
>DNYQ01000140.1 GCA_003506745.1 Syntrophaceae bacterium | reverse complement strand
GTTAGACCGTTCTCTACGGAGATAAACCGATGAAAAAAATGCGTCAGAAGGTAAATAAAAATGTCATCTTAACCGGTGTGGGAGGCCAGGGCAATGTCATGGCCTCGCGCGTTCTGGCGGGTATGCTGGTGGACGCAGGCTATATTGTTACCATCGGCGAGACATTCGGCATGTCGCAGCGCGGAGGGTCGGTGATGAGCCATCTGCGCATTTCACCGGATGCCGTGAAAAGTCCTCAGATTCCGCGGGGGGGTGCGGATGTGATCGTTGGCCTGGAGCCCCTGGAAGCGCTTCGCGTCATGACGGTTTATGGAAATCCCGGGGTTTGCGTTTTGTCCAATTCCCGTCCCGTCTATCCGATCGGTGTCATTACCGGCGAACTTGCTTATCCATCCGATGAGGCCATCCGGACAGCGTTTGATCGGCTATCCGCCGCGTCCTGGATGATTGACGCGACATCCGTTGGCCTGCAACTGGGCAATCCCGTTTTGAGCAATATCGTCATGATCGGCGCGCTGGCCCAAACAGGTCTTCTGCCTTTTGACCGGCGGCGGTTTGAAAAAGAAATCAAAAAAACGCTCTTGGCGGATAAATGCGCCGTAAATCTGAAGGCTTTCGATGCCGGTGCGGACATGATGAAATAAATGGTTGACGATGCGCCATGGAAGCTTATATTAAAAGCCGGCAAAAATTTCATCCGAGGTGACCGTTCATGACAGACATTTATTCGGCGATCAAAATCAGCGATCATGTTTACTGGGTGGGCGCCATTGATTGGTCCATTCGCGATTTTCACGGCTATACCACGCCCCACGGCAGCACCTACAACGCCTATTTGATTATGGCGGACAAAATTACGCTAATCGATGCGGTCAAGGCGCCGTTTATGGGCGAAATGCTGGCTCGCATTGCTTCTGTGGTTGATCCATCTAAAATTGATTATATTGTCTCCAATCATTCCGAGCAGGATCATTCCGGATGTCTTTTTGAGGTTATTGATCGAATCAAGCCGGAAAAAGTTTTTGCTTCGACGATGGGCGTTAAAACACTGAAAGATATTTTCCATGACAATTATAATATCCTGCCGGTCAAGGATGGTGAAATACTTAGTCTGGGTAATATGGATCTGAAGTTCATGGAAACAAGAATGATTCACTGGCCGGATTCCATGTTTTCGTATCTGGAAAAAGACGGCCTTTTATTTTCACAGGATGCCTTCGGCATGCATCTGGCGACCTTTGAAAGGTTTGCCGACGAGCTGCCGGTAGATCAGCTTACGTACGAAGCGGCGACGTATTATGCAAACATCATTTTACCTTACTCGCCTGTTGTGCTTAAAACCCTGGAGAAGGTTGCGGCAACGGGCTGGGCCATTAAAATTTTCGCGCCGGATCACGGACCCGTCTGGCGAAGAGATTTGGGTTTTATTCTCGGTCTTTATCAAAAGTGGGCCATGCAGAAAGCGACCAACAAAGCAGTTGTTGTTTACGCGACGATGTGGCATTCGACGGAAATGATGGCCAAAGCGATCGCTGAATCAATGGCAAGGGAAGGTGTTTGCGTGAAGCTTTTGTCCATGAATGACGTGCACCGCAGTGAAGTAGTTTATGAAGTGCTCGAAGCGGGTGTGCTGATTGTCGGTTCGTCCACGCTCAACAACAACATGCTGCCGCAGATGGCGGACGTTATGACGTATCTCAAAGGTCTGAAACCCGTCAATCTGATCGGCGCGGCCTTCGGTTCATACGGCTGGAGCGGCGAATCGGTCAAAGATCTGGAAGCGATTCTCAGAGAAATGAAGGTGGATATTGTCGCCGATTCTGTTTCGGTTAAGCATGTTCCGGGGAGCGACGTTCTGGAAAAATGTTCAAAACTGGGCAAAACGATTGCGGCTGAATTGAAAAAAAGAATTTCCAACTAGAATAAATCCGAGTTTCGTAAGGAGGCGAAAGATGAAGAAATATGTTTGCAATGTGTGCGGTTATGAATACGATCCGGCCACAGGGGATCCCGAAAATGACGTGCCGAAAGGCACGGAATTCAGAGATTTGCCGGAGGACTGGACCTGTCCGGTTTGTGGCGCCGACAAGAGTGAGTTTGCTCCGGAATAACAACTTTCAGTAGAGGTCAGGGAATATGGACGAAAAAATTCGGGAAGCCTTGCAACAAGCCTATACCGGCGAAGCTAAAGCCGCCTTGCGGCTCAAATTATTTGCGGATAAAGCGGATACGGAAGGCTACAAACAGATTGCGCGCCTTTTTCGCGTGATTTCCTTTTCCGAAGAGATTCATGGCAAGCGTGCTCTCAGTGTGCTCAAGGAAAATAAAACGACGGAAGAAAATCTGGCGGCCAGTTTTGAATCGGAAAAGAAAGTTGCGGAAATCGCCTATGACAGTTTTGTGAAAATGGCCGAACAGGCAGGGGACAAACCGGCGCTTTTGCATTTCAGTCAGAGCCGGGACGTGGAAGAGACGCATGCCAACCTTTATAAGCAGGCGATGAATCACTTTATGGAAGAGCGCGAAACGGTTTATCATGTTTGCAAAGTATGCGGCTATGTGGCGGACGGTGTGCTGCCGGATGAATGCCCCGTTTGCGGCGCGAAAAAAGACCAGTTCACGACTTTTGATCAATGAAAGACGGTCGAATGGTTCTCATCCGCTTCATCCTTATCCTGCTGATGCTGGTTTTGCCGGCGGCGACGCAAATGGCCGCCGCTGCGGAAAAGCCGCTTTGGGAGCTAGGCGTCGGCGGCGGATTTCTGCTGATGCCGGATTACCGGGGTTCCGATAAAACCCGGGCCTATCTTCTGCCGTTTCCTTATGCAGTGTATCGCGGGGGAATCTTCCGGCTGGAAGATAAGCGAATATCGGCCCGGTTGTTCGCGACCGACCGGGTGACGCTTGATGCGAGCGGATACGGTGCGGTGCCGGTGCGGAGCGGCGACAATGACGCGCGGGCAGGTATGCCGGATCTGGACGCTACCTTTGAGTTCGGCCCGGCGATTCGTATCAAACTTCTGGACTCTAAGGAAAACAAATATCGTCTGAACGTGGCGCTGCCGGTTCGAGCGGTTTTTTCAACGGATTTCAGTTCCGTNNCGGGCGGCGGTTACAGCGGTTCAACGATGACGGTCGGTCTGGGTAAGAAATACAAACAATTTATCTTTAACACTTTTGTCAGCGCTGATTATCTGAAGGGCGCCGCGTTTGAGGACAGTCCGCTCGTCAAGAGAAAAACGTCATGGATGGGCGGTTTCAGCATCACCTGGGTCTTTTTGAAATCGAAAAACATGGTTAAGGACGAAAGCCCCTATTAAGTAAATGTCATGTCATTAACGGATCAAGGAAATTTTATGTTGGTTCTTCTCATCCGCTGGCTGGTCATTACCGCGGCCATCCTGCTTTCGTCCACGATTCTTCCCGGAATTCATGTGGCGTCTTTGACGACGGCCGTTATCGCCGCCGCCGTTCTGGGAATTGTGAATACTTTTCTGCGTCCTGTATTATTAATTTTGACACTGCCGCTCACCATTCTAACGCTGGGAATTTTCGCTTTTGTTCTCAACGCCTTGATGCTGCTTCTGGTGGCCTATTTTGTTCCGGGGCTGGAAATTGACGGTTTTTTCTGGGCGTTTTTGGGCACCCTGATCATCAGTCTCACAAGTTGGATTGCCAACCGTTTTGTTCAGCAACCCCGGGGGAACAGCCGCCAAAAACCGGATGTGATTGATCTGGAGCGGGGGGATGACGGGAAATGGCGCTAGAGGCGACGCTCAACCTTACCCCGGCGATGAAGCAGTATGTCGCCATCAAGGAAAAATATCCGGACTGCATTTTATTGTACCGCATGGGCGACTTCTATGAAATGTTTTTTGAAGACGCCCTGACGGCCGCGCCCATTCTGGATATCACGCTGACCTCCCGCAACAAATCCAGAGAAGATGCCGTGCCGCTTTGCGGATTCCCCTACCATGCCGCCTCGGCCTATATTACAAAACTGGTTGAAAAAGGTTTTAAGGTGGCCGTCTGCGAGCAGGTGGAAGATCCCAAAAACGCCAAAGGCATTGTCCGGCGGGACGTTATTCGCGTGATTACGCCCGGTCTGGTGCTGGATGAGGAGAATCTGAAGGCCGGAGAAAATAATTATCTGGCATGCATCGCGGCGGGGCGCGATGCGCTGGGACTGGCTTTTCTCGATTTGTCCACCGGCGAATTTCAGATCGGCGAGTTTCCCGGCCGCGACGCGCTGGTTTCCGCGGCCGGGGGGCTGGATTTCAAGGAATTGCTGATCAGTAAAACGTTTCCCGATCCGGTATTGATCAAAATGCTGGAGGCGCAAATGCCTGCGGGCTTGGTCAATACGATCGACGAAACCTTTTTTGAACCGGCTTTGGCCGATGAGATCCTCCATCGGGAACTGGATGCCGCCGTTTTGGGGGCATCCAACATTCAAAGCCGTCCTGCGGCCAAAATTGCCGCCGCCGTCATCCTGCGCTACGTCAATGCCACACAGATGATTCGCGCCGGTCATATTTCCGCAATACGGGAGTATGCGCCTCAGAGTTATCTGGTGCTGAATGAGACCGCCAGAAGAAATCTGGAGATTTTTTCAACACTTCAGGACGGCGGCCGCTCCGGCTCTCTTTTTTCCCTGATCAACGAAACCCTCACGCCGATGGGAGCCAGGCGTCTGCGCTGGTGGATGGGCTATCCGCTGGTCGTACCCGAAAAAATCCGCGCCCGGCTGGCATCCGTGGCGGAAATCAAAGACCATCACCCGGCCAGGTCCCATCTTCGCAAAACGCTTTCGGGCATCTATGATCTGGAAAGATTGGCCGGACGCGTTGCGCTTCGTGTGGCAACACCGCGAGACTTGGTGGCGCTCAAAGTGTCACTGACCGTTTTGCCTAAGCTTCAATCCCTGCTGGCGGATTTCACCGCGCCCGCTTTGATCGCGATCCGTCAAGAAATAACGGATATGTCCGCGCCGGTGGATTTAATTTCCCGGGCCATGATTGCCGACCCCCCGCCCCGCACTCAGGACGGCGGATTCATTGCGGCCGGTTTCGATGAGAAGCTCGACCAACTGCGTTCGATCAGCCGTGACGGCAAGCAATGGATTGCCCGGATGGAAGCCAAGGAAAGACAGGCTACGGGCATTCATTCACTCAAAATTGGATTCAACAACGTTTTCGGCTACTACATTGAAGTGACCAAGGCCAACGCCGCGCTGGTGCCAAAATCCTATGTGCGCAAGCAGACGCTGGTCAACGCCGAGCGCTATATCAATCAGGAATTAAAGGAATTCGAACAGACCGTTCTGGGCGCCGAGGAAAAAATCCGGGAACGGGAAAACGAGCTTTTCAACATGCTGCGGGATGATCTGATGCCGTATATTTCCGACATTCAGTACAACGCTTTTCGCGTCGCCGATCTGGATGCGCTTTGCGCGCTTTCGGAAGTCGCCGAAAAGTATGCCTATGCCTGTCCGGAAATCGACGAAGAAGACGTCATTTCCATCACGGACGGGCGCCACCCGGTGGTTGAGACGGCTTTAAAAAAAGAAGGTTTTGTGCCCAACGATGCGTTGCTGGATTTGCAGGGTAACCGGCTTCTGGTGATTACCGGCCCTAATATGGCCGGCAAGTCCACGTATATCCGCCAGGTGGCTTTAATCGTGCTTTTGGCGCAGATGGGCAGTTTTGTGCCGGCGGCCCGCGCCCGCATCGGGGTGGTCGATAAAATATTCACGCGCATCGGTGCGTCGGACAGCCTGACCAAAGGCCAGAGCACCTTCATGGTGGAAATGATGGAGACGGCGCAAATCCTGACGGACGCGACGCCCCGCAGTCTGGTGATTCTCGACGAAGTGGGCAGGGGCACGTCGACGTTTGACGGGTTGAGCATCGCCTGGGCGGTGGCCGAATACATTCACGATTTTCGCGGGCAGGGGATGCGCACGTTGTTTGCCACCCATTATCACCAGTTGACGGACCTGGCCGCGTCTAAAGACGGCGCCAAAAACTACAACATCGCCGTCAAAGAGTGGGGAGAAAAAATCATTTTCCTGCGCAAGATCATGGAAGGCGGAACGAGCCGCAGCTACGGCATTGAAGTGGCGAGGATCGCCGGCGTTCCGGCGGACGTGATTGCCCGTGCCAAGGAAATCCTGCATAATCTGGAAAAAGGGGAATTTGATGAAATCGGCATGCCGCGCATCGCGCGGGGCAAAAACGCCGCGAAACCGGGCCATCCGCAGTTGAATCTGTTTGCCCAAAGTGAAGACGTGATTCTGGATGAGCTTCGCCAAATCGACATTTTTTCCATGACGCCGCTTTCTGCGCTCAATAAACTGAGTGAACTGAAAAACAAATTGTAACAAAAGCATAACTTGTCCGTTTAAGGATGTTGATGTGCGGGCCTTCAAAAAAAATCTGTTGATCCTGATGATGGTTCTGGTTGTCCTCGCGGCAGGGTTGTTTTACGCGCCGCGGTTTCTGGCATATTCGACCCGCTTAGCCCGGGCGGATGCCGTCATCATTTTGCTGGGACCCGTTTTCAACGATCGTGAGAGGCACGCCCGGGATTTGATGGAGCGGGGGATGGCTGATTTTCTAATCATTCCGGCCTATAACAAGGCCTATACCGTTGATCGGGGAAGGCTTAAGCCCGCCTCCGGCAAAACAGGCAAAAACAGCGTCAACGGAAATTATAATGCCGCGGCGCCGCGGTTTTATGAAGATACGCACCTGGAGTTGATTGCCGCAAAAAAGA
>DNYQ01000116.1 GCA_003506745.1 Syntrophaceae bacterium | reverse complement strand
ACGGTCGGCCAGCCGGCGATCAAAGATGATTTCAATTTCGCCCGCGTTGCGCATCGTCTGATAAATCGTTTTATCAATATTGACGACATCCATGGGGCCGGACGGCTGAAGGTGTTTAAGCCTCTTCAGCGCTTCGCCCATTTGCGAGGCGGTGATCGGTCCGGACTGAGAGTAATCACGATACCGACGCTCCATCGCGACTTTGATGGCGGATTTGTTGCGCGACTGGCCGCCCACCCGCATGCCGCCCGGATGGCGTCCCGAATGGCCCGTCGGAGACGTGCCGTGCGAACCGATCCAGTAACTGCCGCCGTGATGGGCTTCGGTTTGCTCCTTGAGGCGCTTGAGAAAATGCTCAACAAGCTCTTCGGGCGTCATCTGCTTGACCTGATCTTCGGAAAGGTCCAGCGCCTCGGCCAGACCGCCCGGATCTTTGAGCCACTCGGAAAGCATGGCCCGGACCGCCTCGGTCAATTCCGCGTCGGTGGGCTCGGCCTCGGCCATGCCGCGAAACGCCACGGAAAAGGCCTGATCATAGATATCGAAGTAGCGTTCGCTTTTGACCAGCAGGCTGCGCGTCACACTGTAAAAATCGTCCAGCGACGCAATCAGCCCCATGCCCAGCGCCTTCTGCAGGCGCAAAAAAGACGTGGGCGTCACCGGAATGCCCTTGTCGCGAAGCGTATAGAAAAAATTGACAAACATAGTTTCACACTACTGATGCGAGGCCAGATACAGGTCGGTGCTTTTTTTAAACAGCACGCCTAAAAAAGGAAGCTTCGCCGACTTGAGGTTCTTGATTTGAAAATCGGGATCGGCCTGAAGCGCGCGCATCCAGTTGATCAGCTCGCGCGTGGCGGGCTTCTTTTCGACGCCGCGCACCTCGCGCAGACGGTAAAACGTGTCCAAACAGGCGGCCGTCAGGTCCTTGTTCAAATCCGGAAAATGCACGTCGATGATTTTGCGCATCATGTCGCGGTCGGGAAACGCAATGTGATGAAAATTACAGCGTCCCAGAAACGGATCGGACAGATCTTTCTTGGCGTTGGAGGTAATCACGATCACCGGCCGGTGTTTGGCCTGAATGGTCCGGTCGATTTCCATGATGTCGAACTGCATCTGATCGAGAATATCCAGCATATCATCCTGAAAATCGGTATCGGCCTTGTCGATCTCGTCAATGAGCAGAACCACTTTTTTATCGGCCGTAAACGCCTGACCGATTTTGCCCATTTTAATGTAGTCCTCGATATTACTCACATCCCGGCCTGAATCGGCAAAGCGGCTGTCATTGAGGCGCGTGAGCGTATCATACTGATACAGGGCGTCAATCAGCTTCATGCTGGATTTGACATTCAGAATGATCAGCGGCATCCGCAGGTTCTCGGCAATGGCATGCGCCAGCATGGTTTTGCCGGTGCCCGGTTCGCCTTTGAGCAGAAGCGGCATTTCCAGCGCCATCGAAATATTCACGATTTTAGCCAGCTCTTCATCCAGAACATAACGCGATGCCCCGCTGAATTTGGCGGGGCGGTTTTCGGACATCATCATCAAGTTGCTCCTTCAATATTTTTTATCGCCGCCGGACATTTGTTTCAAAAACACCGCCGGGCGCATCATAAAGGGCAGGAAATGTATTAAAATCTTTTCCTGCTCAAAAAAAGCCATAACACGTTTTGAATTAAAAATTAATCTGAATATCGGATTTACTTTCCGGAAACTTCTCCTTTCTCCTTGAACCCCCGGTCATCACTCAACATTTAAACCGTAATCCCGGCTTCACGGCTTCGGAAATGCTGCTTGACATACAAGACCTCGTTTTCTATACTTCATTCCAAAGAAACGAAATGCTGACGAGACCCGAAATAGTTTTTCTTAAAAAAAGGAGAACCCCATGAAAAGAACTTTAAGAACGATGCTGGTTATGGCCATCATGATCATGATAACATCCGCCTGCGCAAGCCAAGACCGTTTTATCGTCCATCACGGCAACGGAACCGTTTTGGATACCAAGACAAACCTCATGTGGGCGGCAAAGGACAACGGCAGCGACGTCAACTGGCCGGGCGCAAAATCCTATTGCGAGAATTATTATGCTGGCGGCTTCAGAGACTGGCGGATGCCGACCAAGGATGAACTGGCCGGTTTGTATGATGCGCAGCAAACCCGTGAGGCCCCCTGCGCCGGGAATTTCAATATTCATATTGTAACGGATGCCATAAAAACAACCTGTTTCGGCACATGGTCGTCCGAGACGCGCAATGCCGACGCTTCCCTCTTTGATTTTGTTTACGGCAGGCAGGACTGGTATCTCCAGACTCACACCTACGGCATTCGGGCGCTTCCGGTGCGGAATAACAAGTAGGGATTTAAAAATAAAGCTTGACAATCACAGGAAACTCCACTAGGGTGCGTCCAACTTCGCGGGTCATACTGAAAAAAGCGAAGGAATAAGTTGAAGAGAGTCATGAATAAAGCGCAAGGTCGGCCGCCAAGTACTTTAAAATTTGGCGGCCTTTTTGTTTCTGCCACAGTGATGATTCGACTTAGGAAATTTTGAGAAAGGAGGATTAGCACTATGTCAGAAGGTAAAGTAAAGTGGTTCAACGAACGCAAGGGCTTCGGCTTCATCGAGCAAGAGGGCGGCACGGATATTTTCGTGCACTTCAGCGCGATTCAGTCCAGCGGCTTCAAGACGCTGAATGAAGGCCAGCAGGTCAGTTTTGACGTTGTCCAGGGCAAAAAAGGCCTGGAAGCGGAAAACGTCAGATCCCTCTAGTCGTTCATTGGAAACGTAAAGAAAAGCACGCCGCGCATCATGCCGGCGTGCTTTTTTATTTGTCACCGCCGCCATCCGCCTCCATATAAAT
>DNYQ01000168.1 GCA_003506745.1 Syntrophaceae bacterium | reverse complement strand
TTCATTTTCAGGGCGTTGATTTTAGACGTGTTCACGTGGTCATATCCTGTTAAATGCAACAGGCCGTGGATCATCAGAAAAAGGATCTCCTCATCGATCGTAAAGTGTCCCTGAACCGCATCGGACCAGGCCCGATCGGCGGATATCATGATATCCCCCAGCATATCCGGGTTCACGCCGCCGCATTCACCCTCCTGAAGAGAAAAAGAAATAACATTGGTCGGCTTGTCTTTGCCCAGGTATTGGTTGTTAATCCGCTGAATGGTCGCATCATCGACAAACGTGATGCTGATTTCCTTATTCACGCAGTCGATCAGGCGCAAGAGCCGGGTCACCTGGACGCGGATTTGGCGTTTCTTGATTTTAATTCGTTTCTGCCGGTTTTCGATTTGTATTTTCATGGGCCTCTTTCTTGCCGTTTGTTTCCTTAGGCAAGCTTTCCGGATATTCAATGCGATGATGGAAGATGCCGGTCAGAATTCGGGTGAAAGTTTCCGCGATGGTATTGAGGTTTCTCAACGTCAGTTCACAATCATCCAGTTGCCCGTCTGTGTAAATACGGGCGATTCTTTCTCGCACCAGCGACCGGATTCTGGCGGGGGTCGGGTTGGAAAGGGTTCGCGACGAGGCTTCAATGACATCACCCAGCATGACGAGTCCCGCTTCTTTGGTTTGCGGTTTNNCCGTGATGTTCGCGAATAATATTAATAATCGGCAGGCCCAGTTTGACCTGCGTGGCCAGTTCGCAGCCTTCCTTAATGTGGGAGATGATGATTAAAGCGCTCATTTTGGGCGAAAGCTTGTCGTGACGGTTGTCGTAGCCGGGTTGATTTTCAATATAGTAATGCGGTTTGGCCAGTTTGCCGATGTCGTGATAATAGGCGCTGACTTTGGCCAAGAGTGCATTGGCGCCGATGGCTTCCGCCGCAGCTTCCACCAGAGAGGCGACAATGATGCTGTGGTGATACGTGCCCGGCGCTTCGATAATCATTCTCTGAAAAAGCGGTTGATTGAGATTGGCCAGTTCCAGCAATTTGATGTAGGTAATGAAGCCGAAGAGGCTTTCAAATACGGGCGTGAGGCCCGCCACCAGAATACCGGTGATAATGCCGCCAAGAAAACCCATGGCCAGACGCAGGAGCAGGTCATTGAGCGGATGGCCGGTTAAAAGGTTCAGGCAAAGAATCGCGGCGATATTGATCAGGCCCAGGAAAATACCGACCTTTAAGAAAGTGGAACGCTGACGGCTGTTGACGATATGGTAGGAAGCGGCGACCGACCCCAGAAATGAAAAAAGCGGATAAGTTATTTTTTCATCGAAAAGCAGGCTGATGAGGAATGACGTCAGAACACTGATGATTAAAGCCACATTACGATTGACCAGGACGGCGATGATCATGGCGCCCATGGCAAAGGGAATGGCAAAATAGCAGGCGTCCACCGGAATGGACGGGAAGGCCCTGTTGACGGCGACGGCAATAAAGATTCCCACTTTGACAAAAAATATCTGCAGAACGGCGACAATGGCAAAGACCAGAAAGTCCACATTGGACCGGGCGGAAGTTTTCGGCCAGTTCCGGGTGCGCCAGAAATACAAAAGCAATGTCAGAAACAGGACGATGAAGAAAATGCCCACCATGACCGTCAGGCCGGAGATTTTATTATCCCGGGCGGTTTTATTAAACGCGTCCANNTGCACCTGGAAGTAAACCGGTTTGACCTCTTCCTTTGCGGATAATCTTTTCCGCTGGGTCGCATCCTTGTTGTAAGTGAGGTTGGGTTCTATGAGCTTTTTCAAAATGGAAAAAGAAAACCGCCGGGCGTCGGACTGATCGCTTCGAAACGCGGTGTTTACTTTTTTAGACAGCAACGGCCCGATGTTTTTCATATTCAAAACAGACGATACGTCTTTAATGTTTTCTTCCAGCCGGGTAAGCTCGTTGACGACGGTAATGCCTTTTTCCTGTTCGTTGTTTTGAAACGCCTGCTGTGTCACCAGGGTATTTTCGTAAAACGAGGAAATGATTCTGGAGAACTTCTGCAGAAGATCCTCGGAAAATTGATTCGCCTTCAAAAATGAATATTCATTTTGCGTCAGAGTGACGCCCAGGGATTTATCCAGCAGGGCCTTGGGAAGCGGGGGATCCTGTTGACCCGCGGCAAGCAAAAAAGAATTTTTGATTTTTGTTTTGAGGGTGATGGCCATTTCGGGATCATAATCATAGACCGGACGCGCGCCGGCCGCAGCCTCATTTTGTTTTTGACGGGTGGAATTAATGTCTTCAACCAGGAAATTCCGATCCGCCTTGATGTTTTCCTGAGCGATCATGCCATGACGGTATTGGGGTTCTGAATTGTAAAATTTCGGAGCGAGTAAAACCGTTAAGCCTGCGCTTAAAATGATGGCGATTGCCCAGCGTTGAAAAATAATGTTTCCCAGAAACTTAAAAGATATCTTGTGCTTATCCTTCAATGTCCGGACGGCCGATAATATTTTTTCCGATGTTGAATCTAGAAAATTATTCATATCCATTATTTATTTTTATTCGTTTTATTTTCGTTTTCCCAAAACGCGTATGCGGAAATGACGTCTGCCACCAGCGGATGACGGACGACGTCAACCTGTGAGAAGTGAACGATGCGGATCGCGTCTATTTTTTTGAGAATGGCTGTGGCCTCTATCAAACCCGATGATTTTTCCGCAGGCAGATCAATCTGTGTAATGTCGCCCGTTACAACGGCTTTGGAATTGAAGCCCAGACGGGTTAAAAACATTTTCATCTGCTCGGACGTGGTATTTTGGGCTTCGTCCAGAATGATAAAAGAATCATTGAGCGTCCGGCCGCGCATGAACGCCAGCGGGGCAACCTCAATGAGCCCCTTGCTGATCAGAGCGCCCGCTTTTTCCATATCCACCATGTCATAGAGCGCGTCATACAAAGGGCGCAGATACGGATTGACTTTTTCAGCCAGATCGCCGGGCAGAAAACCCAAACGCTCACCCGCTTCCACGGCGGGACGGGTCAGAATGATCCGCTGCACCTTTTTTTCCAGAAGATCGGACACGGCCATCGCCATGGCCAGGTAGGTTTTGCCGGTTCCGGCAGGGCCGACGGCCAGAACCATATCGGCATTCCTCATGGCGTCGATGTAGTGGCGCTGCGTGATGCTTTTCGGCGTAATGATGCGCTTTTTGGAGGAGATGAAAACCGTCTCCAAAAAGATGCGCGATAAATCGAAATCGATATCCTCCGCAAGAATCCGATGAGCGTAGTCAAAATCGGAGATATGGACATGCCATCCTTTTTGCATGATGCCGTAAAGCTGCTTAAGCATGCGGGATGCAATCAAAACCGCGGCATCATCGCCGGAAACGGATAAAGAATTGCCCCAGGGCTTAATTTTAACCGATGCAAGCTTTTCGAGGAATTTTAAGTGTTTATCGTGCTCGCCGCAGAGAATCTTCAGTAAATTCTGATCCGCAAAGGAGATTTTTTCCGCCGGAGCACTTTTCTTTGTTTTAATCAAAAAATATCAGCCTCAAAAAGGTTGATCTTTGCCATGGCTTTGCCGCTATGCTGCAAGTCTGAAATCCGCGATGGCCTTCACATGTGAGGCAGCTATCTATCACTAAGATACCGCGATTGCAATCAAATTTAAGGCTGCAAAAATAAGTGGGCGAAGACCTTTGCGTTGCCTATCATATTGTTTACAGGACAATTTTCATCCGGCTGATGGGCTTTCATATTGTTTTTTGACCAGACGGCCGCGGGGAAATTTCTTTTCCGTAAATAAGCGGCGACGGTTCCTGCGCCAACACCGCCGGCGAAAGCCCGGACACGGTAAACCCGGTCGACGGCTTTCTGAAGGGCGCGGACAACCGGCGCATCGGCCGGCGTGGGACGCGCGGGTTGAACATATTGCTCCCGGGTTATTGCGATACTCACATTAAATTTCTTTTCTATTTTTCGCTTGATCTTTTCAATTTCAGACAGCACATCCGAAAGGTCGTACTGCGGCAGGATGCGGCAATCCATGTAGAAAATGTCTTCACCCGGAATGGTATTAATATTGCCGACATTGGCCTCTTTCTTTGTCGGCTCAAAGGTGCAGACGGGCGGGTCGAAAAGCGGATCAACGGCGTCGAAGATTTTGCGCAGCTTTGTCAATTTTGTCACGAGCGACGAGGCCGCGGAAAAGGCATTGATGCCCAGTTGGGGTTTGCTCCCGTGGCATTGCTTTCCTGTCGTTTTGAAGCCCAGCCAGAGGATGCCTTTCTCGGCGATCTCGATCAGGGAGCCTTCGGGATTTCCGGAATCAGGAACTACAATCCAGTCATCCGGGCTGAAAATCTTTTCCGGAAGGTCCAGCACATGATACAATCCCTTGCCGCCGGAGGTTTCCTCGTCGGCGACAAAAAAAAGATAGATGGAAGAGGCGGGGACAACCCCTTCGTCCATCAGGGCTTTGGCGGCGAAAATGGAGGCCACCATGTCCTGCTGATTGTCTTCCGTGCCCCGTCCGTAAACGCAGTCGTCCTTGACATAGGCCGCGTAGGGATCTGCGCTCCAGAGATTCAGCTCACCCGGCGGAACAATGTCCAGATGGGTAATGATCCAGATGCGGCGGGTTTCATTGTTTCCCTTCAGCGACGTGAGGAAGTTGGGGCGCAAACCGCTGGAAACGGTTTCATCCGGCGCGTCAAAGTGCCGGAATGAGGTAAAGCCCATTTCAACAAGACGCTTTTTCAGCATCTGTGCTTTCAGCATTTCGCCGTCGCCCCCGTTGACCGGTCCGACGGCCGGCACAGCCGTCAAGGCTTTTTGCAGGTCGATCATTTCGTCGCGGTAGGCGTCTATTCTGCGGGATATTTTTTCAAAAATTTTCTCATCCATCATCAGGAAACCTCAAACTATTTTTGCGGGGAAATCACAACAGGCTGTTCCCATTGGTCAGGCCATTGGCCGAACTGACCGGCGTCGCCGACAATCAGCGTCAACCGTCTTTTTTCATTCAGATCATTTGCGGCGGTTCGCCGGACATCGTCGAGCGTCACCGCTTCGATCNNATCTGGTCGGGTTGTTCGAAGGAGAAAAGAAAGCCATTAAGCATGGATCGTTTCGCCCAGTCCAGTTCGCCTTGCGTGATGGAACCGGCCGCGGCGTCCTGCAGAATGGAATTGATCAAAGCAAGCGCCTGAAAGGTCGATGCCGTCTTGGTAAAAGCATACGTTCCGAAAACGCCGTAGTGTGGCCGCGCCCGGTAAAAACTGCCGGCGCTGTAGGCCAGGCCTTCATGGTTGCGCACGGCGTTGAATATTCGGGAAGAAAAGCCGCCGCTGCCGATAATAAAATCAAGGACCGAGAAAGCGTAAAAATCCGGATGCTTCTTGCTGATGGTCAATTCTCCGCTGACCACGGTGGATTGCGGAAGAGGTTTTTTGATCAGAAAAACGCCCTGTCCGGCTTGCTTAGGCGGCGGTTCGATATCGCGGGGCGGACGGGACGTTTTCCAGCCGCCGAAGTATTGCTGAATTTTATTGACGGCTTCCTCTTTGGAAATGTCGCCGGAAATGGCCAACAGGATATTGGCCGGGAAGAAATACTCCCGGTGAAAAGCGATCAAATCTTTCCGCGATATCATTTTAAGAGACGCAGCGGTTGCATAACGGCCGCGCGGATCGCCGGGATAAAGCAGGCGGTTGAATTCACGAAAGGCCAGTTTTTGAGGATTATCCTCTATCCGGCGCAATTCTTCATTTTTCAGTGACAGGGCCGTTTGCAATTTTTCTTCTTCAAAGGCTGGCTCTCTGAGCATCTGAGAAAGCAGGTCCAGACAGGCGTCCAGGTCATTTTTTAAAAAAGAGAAATGAACGGAGGCGGAGTCCAGCGACATGGAAATGGACGGTGAGGCGGCCAAAAAATCCAGGCGCTGATCCATTTCGGCGCTGGAAATCCCGGACGTCCCGCCGGTTCTCATGACGGAAGCCGTAAGCTCGGCTGTGCCTTCTTTGCCCGGGGGATCATGCAAAGATCCGGTTCGCACCAGGGCGGATACGGACACCAGCGGCAATTCGTTGTCCTTCAGGTAAAACAAAACCATGCCGTTATCCAGCGCGATTCTTTCGGCCTGCGGCATGCGAAACTCCAGCGCGGGATATTTGATTTTGTCCGGGGCAATCAGTTTATTTTCGGCAAAGGCCCCGGAGGGGATGATGCAAACCAGGAGCAGCAAAAACCAGGCCGGAATGGCGCAATTTATTTTAAATTTCATGGGTTCAACTCGCTTGTGCTGCCGGGTGTCTTTTTGTTTAAAACCGCGATTGTCCGGTTGCCGGCGGTCAGGTACTTTACAGCCGCATCCTGAAGTTCCTTTGACGTTACTTCTTCAATCCGGGGGATGTAATTGGAGAAGTAGCGGTAATCACCCAGCAGCAATTCATAATAGGAAAGAATGGAAGCCAGGTCGGCATTGGAATCCAGGCTTTTGATGTAATCCATCTTCAACTGGTTTTTGGCTTTGGCAAGCTCCTTTTCCGGTACAGGCTGATTCCGGATGTTTTCCAGTTCTTCCAGAACAGCCTTCTCAAGTTCTGCGGTCGTATGCGGATGGCGCGGGCGCGCGAAAATGGCAAACAGGTTGGGGTATCTTGCGGCGGGAACGCCGTTATGGACGCTGATGCTGTCCGCGATTTGCATCTGCAGCACCAGTTTGGAATACAGGCGGCTGGTTCTGCCGTTGCTTAAGATCGTCTCCAGCACATCGAAGACATAATCTTCAGACGCAGGCGCGGTCGGTTTATGATAACCGATGATCATGGACGGACTGGCGTCAAATACGACTTCCGATCTTCGCTCCCCGGCCTGCGGCGGTTCGGCCGGGATGGCCTCCGGCAAGCGTTTGCCCCGCGGAATATTGCCGAAATAGCGGTTGATTATTTTTAAAGTGTCGGGAATCCGGATGTCGCCGACAACCGCAATAACGATATTCTGAGGCAACAGGTATTTCCGATGGATCTTCCGGATGGCCGCCTGGCTGATATAGGTGAGGTCCTGCGGCAGGCCGATAATCGGCAGGCCATAGGGATGAACGGTGTATGCTGCGTTCATAAAGGCTTCATAGAGCTTGCCGTCGGGGCTGGCTTCCACGCGCTGCCTTCTTTCCTCCAGGATGACGTCGCGCTCCGTGTAGAATTCACGAAAGACCGGGTTTTTCAGGCGATCGGATTCGATGCGCGCCCAGAGCTCGATTTTATTGGCCGGCAGACTGACGAAATATGTTGTGATGTCCTGGCCGGTAGACGCGTTCATGTTCGACCCGCCGTTTTCCGTATAGAGCCGGTCTATCTCGTTGGGGATGTAATACCGGCGATGCTCATCCTGCAATTTCTTCAGACGCGCCGCCAGTTGATTAATCTTTTTTGAGTCGGCGGAATTCTGCTTCATTCGTTCATGATCCAGCGCCCGGCCAACTTTTTCAATTTGCAGAAGCAACTTCTTTTCGGCCTTGAAATTTTTCGTGCCGATGGTCGAAGTGCCCTTGAACATCATGTGTTCCAGGACATGGGCGGCGCCGCTTTCTCCCTTGACTTCATCGACCGCGCCGACACGGTAGCGAATATGCAGGGAAACCGTCGGACTGAATTTGCGCTCCAGCATTAGAACGGTCAGGCCGTTAGCCAGCCTGGCTTTAACGATTTTTTTCTCCAGATCCATCGCCGGGCTTGGAGCGGCCAAGAATAATATAATTAATAAAATTATGAAGATACAGGTTCTATTTCGTATCGGCATGATCCGCCTCGTCATTGGATTTGTTCGGGAAAAAGCGAAAAAAAACATAAAGAATGCCGACGATGCAAAACAAGATAATGAAAGAGGCTGAAAACAAAGTCATGACGAATTCCAGGGGGTTGGCCAGTTTAAAGGAATTGATCAGGATATCGACGCCGAACACCAGAAAAAACAGCGACAGCAAAAGGACAATGATGTTTTTAATCCGGATCAGAATAATCATTCAGAAATCCCTGCCTCTTTCGGTAGTGTTTTGAGCCTCGCCTTGATTCTGCTGTATGCCTGATAACTGAAATCATCATTGCGGCAACATAAAAATGAGTTGTTATGATATAGAGGTTCATGCTGAATGTCAAATGGTGAAGTCGCAATTGCTTCAGGCCACATTTTGGTGCCGGGGATCGGTGAATATTCGGCAAGCATGGGTCTCGCGCCGCACTGCAAAACAAAATCGACGCTCTGGATGACGTCCGTTTCTTTTTGACCCGGGGTGCCGCATAAAAGGTAAACGCCGATATCCTCCGTTTTGTATCCCGCATTCTTGAGATGAAAAACCGCGCGCTTCAGTTCTTCATTTTGCACCTTGCCGCCCGTTTCCCGCTGTGTCTGAAAATCCGCGGTTTCAAAACCGAAGCGAATGGTTTTAAAGCCGGATTCGAAAAGCAGGCGGCTAAGCGGCGCGTCGATTTCACGGACATGCAGACCATTGGGACAGTGAAAACGGCAGGACAGATTGCGTCTTTTGACTTCCTGAAGCAATGGAACAATCATGCCTTCCGGCCAAACCAGAAGGGCGTCGTCGTAAAAGCTGAAATCCGCTACGCCGAACTTATGCTGCCAGTGTTCGATTTCGTCGGCCACTTTCATCGGATCGCGCCGCAGATAGTCTTTGTAAAACAAATGAGACGAGCAGTAATTGCAGCGGTACGGACAGCCCAGCGAAGTGATGATGGGAACCTGGTCAATTCGGTTCAACAGATCAAAAGCAGGGTAGGGCAGGGAATCCAGATCGTCTTCATCCGGATCGAAGATGATATCTTCAGCAAAATGCTCTTGGAGCAGTTTGAGAATCTGTTTTTCACCCCGCCCGCAAACAACGAAATCCGCCCCTGAATTTGCCGACGCATGATCATAACAAAGAGAGGCGTATTTACCACCCAGGATAACGGGAACGCCCGGCAGCATCTCTTTGATAATTTTAATCACTTCAAAAACGCCGGGGTACCAGTAGGTCATCATGGACGTGACCAGCACGACATCTGCATCCTGGTGAAAACTCAACGCCGTTCGGAAGACGTCCGGATCAATGCCATAACGGCAATAGCTGCGCGGCAGCGCTTGCAGGCAGGCCGGTTTTTCAATTACCTGACGAAAAAAACGGCCATGCCCGTAAGCATGGCGTTTGGGCGCTTTGTCGCTTTTTTGCAGCATCAGAGAATTATAAGGATCAAGGCAATCAATGCAGGAAATGTGATGATGATTGGCGCGCAGCAGCCCACCCAGGTATAAAAGCCCCAGAGGTTTCAGCCAGAAATCATACGCCGCAAAATCATAAATCCAGGGATTGATTAACAGAACGTTCTTGCTCATGGGATGTCTTTAACATACAAGCTCGTGAATTACAAAGAGCATACAGGATATGTCGAAAGGCAAAAAGATGATCCCACAAACCAGCAAGAAATATTATAAGTTTATCCTATACCTGAATCAGTGGCACGCAT
>DNYQ01000106.1 GCA_003506745.1 Syntrophaceae bacterium | reverse complement strand
ATTTTCATGTAAAATTTCAGGACTGGCCAGGCAATGGAACTGTGCTTGTTTAATTCTCCAGGCCTACGTCCGGTTGAATTCATCCTTGGGTTTGCGGAAAATCGCCAGGGGGATGCCCGATTTGTCAATCATCAGCAGAAGCTGTCTCAGAAATTTATTTTTTTTTGCGTAGTTTGTGGAGAGATAACGACCGCTCAGGAAATCGTTCTTCACCATCACCATGAAATCCGGTCTGGGCTTGAGTGCGTAATAGATTTGTGACAGGGAGGGAACTTCAAAATAACTGTCGTGGGTCACAGTGAACATGACGGGAGTGGGGATCTGATCAAGGTTCTCCCGCCCCAGCAAATGGGCCTTGTGGCGCATGAGCTTCGAGGCCAGGAAAAATCCGAATAAAATGAATTCGTAAAAGATGCCGCGCCGTCCTTCTTTCATCCCCGTCGGACCTCCCTTCTTTGCAGGTGTTTCGTTGTGGGGAAAGTATAGAAAACGCAGTCCTGCCTGTCAAGATAATCCAGATGCCTTGTTTTTTTNNGATTACAACAAGAAAGTCTGGGCATGAAGCTTTATCAGCGCCGTTCGACCGACTATTTCCGCAACGCCAATGCCAGTGACCGCCGTTATCTTCTCTACAATCCCACCAGCAAGATGAAGGTGACGCTTCAGGCCGAAGACGTGATCAACCTTCTGTGGGAAGTCATTGCCGCCAAGGGGTTTGAAAAGGACACCTGTTTTTCCCTCGGTGCCAGCGATATCCGGGGACCTTCCAAGCTGGAGGGAACGGTTCACGTCAATGTTCAACTGATCCGCAAGTTCATGAAGAACTATTTCTTTGGATCCGCTGTTTTCTCTGCCGCTGGGAGAGATGTTCTCCATTCATGCTGATCAAGGCGGCGGGAGATGACGCCCAGTATGAAAGGGTCTGGAATAAATATGTCTATGTCTTAAACGGCGAATACGCGATGAACGAATAAACGGGGATGGTCAGGACCGTCGCCGCGTTTTAAAATCAAAAAAGGGGAGAGAAGGGATGCTTCTCTCCCCTTTCAATATTCAACAAATTTTTCACGGAAAGAGGCGTCATTCCGGCCCGGTCCCAAACGCAAGCCTGGATTGAAAAGCCTTTCGTCGTCATGCGCTTATAAAATCATTGCCTGCCCGTCGAAGGTATGATAGCTTGATTTCAATATGAATTTCAACATCATGGACGGCGAGGAGCTTTACATGAAGATACGGGTGCTGGGTTGCCACGGGTCGCAGTTGCCGAATCACAATACAACCAGTTTTCTCTTAGGGACAAACATCCTGATTGATGCGGGCGCGATCACGCAGGTATTGACGCTGGAAGAACAACTCCGCATTGATTATATTTTTGTAACCCATGCTCATCTGGATCATGTGCGCGACATTGTGTTTCTGGCAGACAACCTCTGTTACGCGAAACGGAAAAGGCCCTTGAGAATCTGCGGCAGCCGGGGGGTCATTGAAAGTATTCATCGCCATCTGTTCAACAACGTAATCTGGCCGGATTTTTCCAAAATACCCAGCGCCAAAACGCCGCTGGTCAAGTTTGAGATGCTTACGCCCGGCAGAAAAAAGAAGGTGGGGGATTGGCAGGTGCGGGCGATCGGTGTTCATCATACCGTGGAAACGATGGGCTTTTTGATGGAGTCGAAAGAAAAGGCGGTTCTTTTTCTGGGAGATACGGGGCCCACCGGGGAGGTGTGGAAAGTCGCCAGCACCACGAAAAGACTGAAAGCGGTATTTGTAGAAACGTCTCTGCCCGCCCGTATGCAAAGCATTGCGGATAAAACCGGCCACTTGACGCCGGTGACGCTGGCGGCGGAGCTGAAAAAGTTGAAAACGGTGAATCCGGATATTTATCTTTATCATATGAAGCCCAGCTATGCCGGCGCAATTCACCGCGAAGTCGCATCGATTCCGGACAGAAAAATCCACATCATTAAAGATGGTCAGGTCATTCGTATTTAACTTACCGGCAATCCCATGAATCCATTTAATCCCGGCGCCTATCTTTCCGGTCTGAATATCGACGTCATGCACTTTGGCCTGGAGGCGATCACCGGGCTTCTGGGAAAGTTCGGTAATCCCCAAAACGACTATAAAACGCTGCTCATCGGCGGCACCAACGGCAAGGGGTCAACGGCTGCGATGGTCGCTGCCATCCTGAAAGAGGCGGGTTTCAGGGCGGGACTTTACACATCGCCTCATCTGATCGACGTGCGGGAACGGATGGTCGTGAATGGTAAAAAAATTCCGCTTCGGGAATGGAGCCGCATCCTTTCGGAAATCAAACGTCGCGCTCCTTTGCCCTTAACCTATTTCGAAGCGCTGACCGCGGCGGCGTTTATCTATTTTCAGCGGGCGCAGGTCGATATAGCGGTGATGGAAGTAGGCCTTGGCGGCAGACTTGATGCAACCAATGTTTGCCGTCCGCTGGCCTCCGTCATTACCAATATCGGACTGGAGCACACGGCTTATCTGGGCAAAACGCTGACGGCGATTGCCGGAGAAAAGGCCGGCATTATCAAACCGGGGGGCGTTTGCATTACCGGAGCCGCGCAGGAAAGAGTGGCGAGGAAACTGGCCCTGGTCTGCCGTCAAAGAAAATCCCGATTTTACCGGTTGGGAACTGATTTCAGAATAGCCGGACAGGCCGGCGGTTTGGCCGATTATCACGGAATGCGCAGGAATTTATGCGGACTTGCGCTTGCTTTGCCGGGCGGGCATCATCTGTCCAATGCCGCGCTGGCTTTGGCTGCCCTGGAAATTGTTGAAGAAAGGGGTTTTACGATTCATGACGCGGCCATCCGCGCCGGGTTAAGAAAAACGCGCTGGGAAGGCCGGATGGAAATCCTCCGCGTCAACCCTCTTTTTTTGCTGGACGGCGCGCATAATCCCTCCGGAGCCAGGGTTTTATGCCGGGCCTTGCAAAAAGATTTTTCCTGGCGGCGGTTGATTCTGATTTTTGCCGCGCTGGCGGATAAGGATTACCGCAGGATGCTGCAAAAAATTGCTCCGCTGGCCGCCGTCACGATTTTGCCGCCGCTTCAGACCGGTCGCGCCGTTCCCGAACGGCAAATGGCCCGTGTCCTGACAGGGATGGGCCATAAGGCGATCGTAGCGGACAGTGTTGATCAGGCGATTCATCAGGCTTTGGATATGGCCGGGGCGGATGATATGATCTGTGCGTGGGGATCGCTTTATCTGGCCGGAGAGGTAAAACAGTCGTTTCATCAAACGCTTTCTTGTGGTAAGGCGTAGCGCGTTAATGGGTGAAGAGCAGCTTCCTGTTGACGGATCATATCAGATACAAGGATTACGATTTTGCGGGTCGCATTTAAACACTACATGATAATGGTTCTGGGAGTTGTCTTCGGTGTCTTGTTTTTGAAAGGCGGCGCAGCGGCACAGGACATGAAAATGCCCGAAGATGCGCCAGTGAAAATCGAAGCGGACAATATGTCCTACGACAACGAACGGGATGTTTATACGGCGGAAGGCAACGTCGTTATTACTTATGGGGATGATGTCCTAACGGCCGCCAATGTTGAATATGATCGAAAAAATAATCTGGCGACCGCCTGGGGCAACGCCTTTCTGAAGATGGCACAGGATTCCCTTGCCGGCGATAAAATTGTCGTCAATGTTGAAGATAAAACCGGCGTGGCCTATCACTCCAAAGCTTTTTACGCGCGGAATCATTTTTATGTTAAAGGGGATAAGATCGAAAAAACCGGAGAAAATACCTATGCCATCGAGCAGCCGGTGGCAACGACGTGCGACGGGGAAAATCCGGACTGGGAAATTGCCGGCAGTTCGATGAAAGTTACGCTGGAAGGGTATGGTTTGATGAAGCATGCCCGCCTGAGAGCAAAAAACGTCCCGGTCATTTATTCGCCCGTTGTCGCTTTTCCCGCGAAAACCAAGCGCCAGACGGGCTTTCTTTTGCCTTATCTGGCCTACTCCAAAGATAAAGACGGCATCGATATCGAGGTTCCTTTCTTCTGGTCGATTAATCCCCAAATGGATGCGACTTTTTATTCACGCTACATGGGGAAAAGAGGCTTTAAAGAAGGCGCGGAATTCCGCTATTTCCTGGGTGACAAGTTTTTCGGCACCCTTTACGGCGACTATATGGAGGACAACAAGCATGTCACGGAAACCGCCGTGGTCGGCGCGCAAAGCCGCGACTGGCAGGAGATGCACCGGCGCTGGTCTTATTATATCAATCATCAGACGAATTTTGATTCACAGTTTTATATCCGCACGGACTTAAGACGTGTTTCCGATTCCTGGTATTTCCGGGATTTCAATTCCCACAATTACTATCTGTCGCATTACGCGGCTACGGAGACGGATCCGTTTCGGAAGGTTCCCTTTCAGGGAAATGAGTCTCTGCCGTATCTGGAATCGTCCGCCCGATTGTTCAAGGGGTGGAATAACTATACGCTGATGGCCCGTGTCCGGTTCACAGACGATTTCTCGGCGGCGAACAACGATCAGACCCTGCAGCAGTATCCGGAAATCGTTTTTACCGGCATCAAGCAGCAGCTTTTCAAATCGCCTTTATACTACGAATTTGCAGGCACCTATGACTATTTTTATCGGGGCCAGGGACAGAAGGGACACTATGTGGACGTGGCGCCGGCGATTTCGCTGCCTTTTAACATTGGCAACTATATGAAAATTATCCCCCAAATCACCCTGCGCGAAACTTACTGGCACCGCGACGACCCACAGGCCGATTCCGGCAATCGAAGCGGCGACCGGACGGTTTATAATGCCGGCCTGAATCTCAGCAGCCGGCTTTCCCGCGTTTATAACGTCAACATGCAAAACTGGGATAAAGTCCGGCATGAAATTAAACCGGAAGTCTTTTATTCCTACATTCCCGGTATCCGCCAGGAAAACCTTCCCGATTACCTGCCGAAGTTAAGTTCCATGATAGAAAATTTTACGTCTTTCAGCGCCCCCAATGCCAATTTTTTAATGGAGCAGAACGCAGTGGCTTGGGCGCTCACCAATACCTTAACCGCCAGAGTCAAAAATAAAGCCGGGGCGGGAGCATCCAGCTATCTTGAATTATTGCGCTTTAAGCTGTTTCAGGTCTATGACATCAACGAGGCTAAAAAAGATACGACGGGTTCCACGGTGGAGAGGCAGCCTTTTTCGGATCTGGGAATAGAGCTTGATCTGAGGCCNNTTAAAAGTGGTTATCACCGAACGGTTAAGCGGAAATCTGGTTTTGCGGCGGGATCAGTTCAACGACCGGACGGTGGAAAGTACGGTCGGGTTGACCTATAAACAACAGTGCTGGGGCGTGGGAGTGGACTACAGCAAGACGTATGATGATGAAAGAATTATGTTTAAATTATCCCTGGCCGGCTTGGGACTGTTTGGAATGTAATGATGAATGGAGCGGACGGGGATTAACGGGCTGCCACCCAAATACCCTTTTCGCTTGCAGCGTTTGGACGGCCGGACGGGGCCGGTTTGGAATCTGCGGGTGAATTAAATATTTTTCTTGACAAACAGAGCGGAATTGCATAGCTTCCACCTTTAAATTTTTTACTAAAGTGGCGGTTAATGATGAAAACATTTTCAGCGAAGGCAGGAGAGACAAAACAGGACTGGTACGTGGTTGATGCGGCCGGTAAAGTATTGGGAAGATTGGCCAGCGACATTGCCCTGCGTCTTCGGGGCAAACACAAGGCGATTTATACGCCGCACGTCGATACGGGTGATTTTATTGTGGTGGTGAATGCGGAAAAAATTACGCTGACTGGCAAAAAACTGACCGATAAGATTTATTATTCCTATTCCGGTTATCCGGGAGGATTAAGAGAAACGGCTGCCGGGAAGATGCTGGCTCAAAAGCCGGAAAATCTGATTCGCATTGCGGTAGCGGGAATGTTGCCCAAAAACAATCTGGGCAGAAAAATGCTGAAAAAATTGAAAGTTTACAGCGGCAATGCGCACCCACATGAAGCCCAGTGTCCAAAGACCCTGATGGTCTGATTTCCGGGCGGCTATTGATGGATTATAAATTATTTTGGGAGAAGTCATGACAGTACAACGTTTTTATGCAACCGGTAAGAGAAAGAGCGCTATTGCCCGTGTTTATATGAAGGCAGGCAGCGGCAATATCGTGGTGAATAAAAGGAATTATGA
>DNYQ01000136.1:1554-3861 GCA_003506745.1 Syntrophaceae bacterium | reverse complement strand
TCCATATAACGGGCGGCCAGCTCGTCTGCCGGCTCCAGATACAAATATTTCAAATAGGATTTGACAAAACCTTTCAGAAAGATGGCTGCCGGCAGGAGCGCCACGCGATCTTCTTCAATGTTGCGCAGATGGTCATGCCGGATTTTCGTCTCCTCGGAAATTTGTTCAACCGTCACCCCCAGCTCCATACGGATTTGCTTCAGGTCCGCACCGCATAATTCATTCCGGGCCAGGATATCACTGATGCGTTGACTTTCCTTGACCTTGTTTTTACAGGTTTTGTTGTCCGTCAAAACAATCCGGGCCGCCGGACTGTGACTGACATTAAAAAGACTCACCGGCTTCCTGATGGCCGGCGTGTCTTCCTTTCCGGCTTCAAGCTCCCCTTTGCCGATTAATGCTTCATCGTAATCTTTTCTGGCCTGATCGCTGCTCAGCGTCCGATACGCTGTCTGGATGCAGGACAGGATTTCCCGCCTTTCGTCCTCCGAGAAGAAAGAATAACTCACAAGCGAACCGGGCTGATAGACCTGCAGAGCGGCGTTATAGGCCTGTCGGATTTCAAACGCCACCGCATCCGGCTTGACGTCCAGCATTTCATAATAATTTAACCGGGCAAAATCTTTGAGCATATNNGTGCTTTTCAATCATTCTGCACATCTGCGTTCCGAGCGCGGCGTTGTCATGCTTGCGCACCTGATTGATGATGAGCTTGAAGCGAAAGGCGTTAAACTCATCCTGCAGTTGGCGGTATTGCTCCGGATAGTCCGCCGCAATAACTTTGATCATGCAATCAGGTTTGTTGAAGGCGCCCTCGCCGAACCGGCTGACGGTCTCGTCTTCCAGTGCTTTGAATTGCGATACGCTGAAGCAGTATCGGATCCGGCGGAAGTAAACCGACCGGATCAACCGGTACACATTTTCAATGGATGTCGGTTCCGGGGTGGTGATAAAAATGCCATTTTGGGATACCAGAAAAAAATCAAGCGTGTTGAAAGACGTTCCGGCGCCCAGATCCAGCAGAATGCAGTCGTAATTTAATTTCATGATGGCGCGTAATGTTTTGGCTTTCTGTTCGTGGGGCAGATTGGCGATATCGAAATGATCATGAGCGCCGCTGATAAGAAAGAGGTTTTCAAAAGGTGTTTCCACCACCGTGTCTTCCAGTTGAACAATTCTCCTGCGGATAAAATCGGAAAAGCTTTTTTGAGGGTGGGGAACGCCGACCAGTGTATGCAGATTGGCCGCTCCCAGGTCCAGATCGATCACCAGTGTTTTTTTGCCCAGCCCCGCCGATATTCGTCCCAACGAACTGGTTAAAAAACTTTTGCCGGAACCACCCTTCCCCCCGCCAATCGGCCAAATCTGAGCCATAAGCAATCCGCCTTATTATTTTAATGGTTTTTCTACATGATTAATAAGGAAGATTCAAGCAAAAAGTTCAATATTGCTCATGATTTCGCCCTTTGGCGGCAAACGGAAGAAGAAACCCTGTTATTGAGAGGACGCTTTTCAAAAAAAGTGGACAGGTCTGCGGCGATAACTTTCTTGACTTATCAGACTGTTGCCTCTAAAAAAACCCATGACTTTTTTGCATCGCGCAGATAACAATGGCGAACCGAANNGAAGGCAAGGAAATTTTGCGGCAGAAGGAAATTTTGCTTTCGCCCGCCGCATCAACCGAAGCTTTTTTTACCGTCCTCGATGTAAAAATCGGCATTCATTTTCACTGGCAGCGGTTTCAGGAACAATCTTTCCGGGGCGCGCTGTTGCTTGCGGGACAAAGCGACACGACCTTCCATCTTATCAACATCATCCCGCTCGAAGAATACCTGGCCTCGGTGATTTCGTCGGAAATGGCGGCAAGCGCCCCTCTGGAATTTCTTAAAGCACAGGCCGTTACGGCGCGAAGCTGGCTTATGGCGATGCTGGCGAAAAAAAAATCCGTCCCGATGCGCCATCAAAAAACAGAAGATGAAATCATCGTCTGGCAGGATGTGAACGATCATCAGGGCTTCGATGTCTGCGCCGACGACCACTGCCAGCGGTATCAGGGCATCACCCGAATCATCTCCGGCAACGTCACCCGGGCCATCGACGCCACGCGCGGCATATTTCTGACCAGCGCGGGTGATATCTGCGACGCACGCTACTACAAATGCTGCGGCGGACAGACGGATGTTTTTGCGACGGCCTGGGAGGACGCCTCATTCCCCTATCTGGCAAGCATCACAGACGGCGAAGAACAACGCGTGCCGATCCATACGGAAAAAGACGCGGTCGCATGGCTGCGCGCAAAACCCGACG
>DNYQ01000136.1:0-1546 GCA_003506745.1 Syntrophaceae bacterium | reverse complement strand
TGGCTTGCGCCCACGCATTTACTCTCCAGCGCGTTTGTCATCTCGACAACACGGGATGCGGACAAAACGGCTTTGCGTTTTATCTTCGACGGCGGCGGCTGGGGGCACGGCGTGGGCCTGTGCCAGATTGGAGCGGCCGTGATGGCGGTTAAAGGACACTCGGCGGAGGAAATCCTGGCGCATTATTTTACCGGCGCGGTATTGAGAAAACTGTATTGACGTCATCAATGATGACCTGGAAAACGGGTGTAAGAACCAACTAAAGGAACTTCATGTCTGATCCAAATCAAAATGCAAACGATGGTTGCGCTTCGCAGTCAAAAGCATGCCGAGGCGGCAAGGAAGAGGCGACGCAGGCGTATAGTTCCATACGTCGGGGAGACGATGACGAAGCCAACAAAGGCAGGCGCATGAATGCGAAGCGCAACCCCTGGTTTTGGGTGCCGTCCATCTACATCGCCGAAGGCATTCCCTATATGATCGTCATGACCGTCAGTGTCGTGATGTATAAAAATCTGGGGCTTTCCAATACCGACATTGCTCTTTACACCAGTTGGCTTTATCTGCCCTGGGTGATCAAACCGCTGTGGAGTCCCTTTGTCGATCTTTTCCGCACCAAGCGCTTCTGGATCATCGCCATGCAATTGGCCATCGGCGGATCGTTTGCCTGCGTTGCTTTAACTCTGCCGGCAACGGATTTTGTTCGCTATACGCTCGCGATGTTCTGGATTATGGCTTTTTCTTCCGCCACGCATGACATCGCCGCCGACGGCTTTTATATGCTGGGGCTTACGACGCCCGAGCAGGCCGCCTTTGTCGGTGTGCGCACTGTTTTTTACCGCGTCGCCACCATTGCGTCCAAGGGCGGTCTGGTGATTCTGGCCGGCACGCTGCAAAAATACGGTTATCCGGTGGCTTGCGCCTGGTCGATCACATTTGTGGTCGTCGGCGCGTTTTTTCTGGCTCTCTGTCTGTATCATTTGTTTGTTCTACCCTATCCCGAAAGCGACCACAGCGCGCCGCTGGACAAAGGCCGGGGCGTTGTCGCCGAATATTTCCGGATCATCACCCTGTTTTTCCGGCGCAAAGATATTATCGTCATCATCTGCTTTTTTTTGTTTTTCCGCTTTGCCGAAGCGCAACTGGTGAAAATGGTCGCTCCGTTTCTCCTGGACTCCCGCGCCGAAGGCGGCCTGGGGCTTTCCACCGCCGAAGTCGGATGGATCTACGGTACCGTGGGCGTTGTAGCGCTTATGCTGGGCGGACTTTTGGGCGGCTATGTCATTTATCGCAACGGCTTGAAATTCTGGCTCTGGCCGATGGTAATCATCATGCATGTGCCCGATGTCATTTTCGTGTATCTGTCGCATGCGCAGCCGGATAATATCTGGCTGATCGGTTCCGCCGTCGCAGCCGAGCAATTCGGCTATGGATTCGGATTTACGGCCTATACGATGTATATGATCATGGTTTCGCAGGGCGAATACAAAACCGTCTTTTACGCCATCGGCACGGGAATCATGGCCCTGGGCATGATGCTGCCCGC
>DNYQ01000040.1 GCA_003506745.1 Syntrophaceae bacterium | reverse complement strand
ACCGCGGAATTTATCGCCCAGATGTACGGCATTTCCCGCGAAGAAATGGACGAAGTCGCCCTGCGCAGCCACAATAACGTGGAGCGCGCCACGAAGGAAGGGGATTTCGCCGAAGAAATCGTTCCGATCCAGATTCCGCAGAAAAAAGGCAAACCACCCAAGATTTTTGATAAAGATGAACACTTCCGGCCCGGCATTACCCTGGAAGACCTGCGCAATCTTCCGCCGGCTTTCATCCCCAAAACCGGAAAGGTCACGGCGGGCAATGCTTCAGGTCTAAACGACGCGGCCAGCGCCACCGTCATCATGTCCATGGATAAGGCGAAGGAACTGGGCCTCACGCCACTGGCCAAAATCAAGGCGGTTGGATACGGCGGATGCGACCCGTCCGTCATGGGGCTGAGCCCCGTTCCCGCGGTTCGAAGCCTGATGAAACGCTCCGGCCTGAAGATGGAGGACTTTGAACTGATCGAGGTGAATGAAGCGTTCGCGGCCCAGTACCTGGGATGTGAAAAAGAGCTGAAAATCAACCGGGAGATTACGAATGTGAACGGCTCCGGAATCGGCCTGGGTCATCCGGTCGGCGCAACCGGCAACCGGATCATGGTGACGCTCATCCACGCGATGAAGAAGCGCAAAAAGACGCTGGGTCTCGCCACCCTGTGCGGCGGGGGAGGCGTTTCCATCGCCACGGCCATTGAGATGCTGTAATCCCGAAGTTGCGGGACGAGCGTTAATTCTCCTTGGGCTTGCCGCGAGGGGGTTGATTCGCGAAGGGCGGCAAATGCCGGCATATCGNNATCCCGGCCGTCAGAGCAATTCTCTCATGATCGGATCATGGCCGCTGATGGAACGGATCGGCCGCATGTGGCCCGGCTACTGGAAGTTCTTTTTCAAACTGGTGCCCGCGGCGGAGAAGTTCGCCAAAACCGGTTTGGTGCCGTCCGTGGTGGCGCCGTCCGCCGTGGCCTGCGAATATTCCAGACAGAAAACCAGAGCTTTGGCTTCCAGGATTTCGTTTGCCTGGGGCGTCCGCACCTGGCCGATCCGGCGTGGACGAAAAAGGTCCGTGAGGGGCGCGAGCACGACATCAAACACTGCATCAGTTGTTTGTGGTGCTTTGAATCCTTTCTGGCCAATGCCACGAAAGACGAGCCGCTTGAATGCGCCGTCAATCCCCACCTTGGCCGCGAATGCGAGACGTCCAAACCGCTGATAAACGGGGCCAAAAGAATGGTTGCGATTATCGGCGACGCCCGCAAGGTCGGCCGGATTGCCCAAGCCGTGCGAGACGGCTTTGACACAGCCTGGAAATTAGTATAGTGTAAAACATCTGCCGGGAGAGGAGAATCGGATCATGAAAATCGTGACGGACGTTCAGGAAGTTCATGCCGGAAGAAAACCGCTTCTGCGGGCTTATGTGGGAATCTTTCTGTGGTTTACGGGCCGGGCCATTCAGGCGGCGGCCCGGGTTGACAAACAGGTCAGGAAGGAATTCGACAACCTCCCCGATGATTTCGCTTTTTCTCTGGGCTGCCTGCCCCAGGGTCCCTGGATGATCATCGGTAAGGAAAAAGGCGCCGTGAAGTATCTGGGCGGCGATTCCCGGGGAAGACATCTGCACGTCCGTCTGGCCATTAAGCATGTGGACGCGGCCTTCCTGATTCTTTCGTTTCAGGAAAGCACGGCGCTGGCCACGGCCCGCAATCGCCTGATTGTGGACGGCGAGCTTCCCTATGCCCTCGCGGTCATCAGAATTCTCGATATTGTGGAGGTTTATCTCCTTCCTAAACTCATTGCCCGTCTGGCCGTGAAGCGTTATCCGTCGTGGTGGTCTCTGGGGCGTAAGCTTGGAGGACGAATCGGCGTTTATACCCGTACCTTGCTGGGCATCTGATGAAAGGAAGAAGATCATGAAGCCTGTACCCGTTTTTACATTTACCTGTCCCGTTAAAACAAATTCAGGAAACAAGGCGCTGGAGCACCTGCCGGTTGAACTGGCCAACCTCAATGCCGTCAAGCCCATTGTGATTACCGGCGTGGAGGCCGTAGGCGGAAAAGCCGTCCGGACGCTGGCGGGCGCTTTCGGCGATTCCGGAATGACGTATGCGCTCTTCGACGGCGTTTCACCGGCCGCCAATCTTGCCCTCATTGAAAACCTGAAAATCACCTGCATCGAAAACCAATACGACGCCGTCATCGCCCTGGGCGGAGGGACTATCGTGGATGTCGCCAAGGTGCTGAACATGGCCGTATCGCTTAAAACGGCCGATGCGCGGCAACTTTCACCACAAACGCCTCTCCGCAAACATCTGAACCCCCTGGTTGTGGTTCCGACGGCGGAGGCCTCCGGTTTGGAAACATCAAAACTGGCCCATCTGGACCGAAACGTTTTTTCGTCCGAATATCTGGCCCCCAATCTGGTGGTGATTGATCCCCGTCTTACCCGGGCGGCAGACGGCAAAACGATTGCCGCCACAGGGCTTGCCGCTTTGAGCCGGGCGCTGGAGGCCCACATCAGCACCGACAAAAATCCGTTTCGGGATGCCTATTCATTTGCCGCCATCCGTTTTATCAAAGAAAATCTCCTGGCCGCCGTGAATAATCCCGGTGATAAAAAAGCATCGCTGGCCATTGCCAATGCCGCGGCGATGTCCGGCTGCGCTTTTTCCAATGCGGAAAACGGTCTGCTCCACAAGCTGGGACAGGTGTGTCAGGATATGCAGCAACTGCCTGCGGGAATGGTTATGGGCATGTTCCTGCCTTCCGTTTGCGGCCATTATCTGAACAAAGGCGACAATGATCTTGCGGCCCTTCTCCACCCGCTGGCGGGAGACGATACGTTCGTTCAGACACCGATAGCCAAACGAGCCGAAGCCGCCCTGGATTTGCTGGACCGGTTCCTTGCCGGTCTTCGGGGCGCTCTGGGGAAGGATATGCCGCAGAATCTTAAGGAGGCGGGAGTCCCCGGCTACAGGATGGAAGAAATTCTGGACGTGTTGGCAAATGACCGGGGGGGACCGGCGCTGTGTGCGATGGTCAAACGGCTGTGGGAGCGACAGCCCATGCCTTTTTAGGAAAGGATGATATCCATGATCTTACCCGATTATTATGAATTTTGTTGTCGCGTGAAACTTGTTGCGGGTCATGATGCATTGGAAAAGATACCGGATCTGCTTGCCGAAAGAGGAGCAAAGAAACCTCTGATTATTACCGACAAAGGGGTTGCCGGC
>DNYQ01000215.1 GCA_003506745.1 Syntrophaceae bacterium | reverse complement strand
GCCGGGTGGTGTGGGGAGGGGGAGAAAAACCCCCGGCTACCCGATTCTCCCGGAGCGTAGCGGAGGGAAGGGGCACCGGCTCAGCCCCGGCGTTCTCCCCGAGCGGAGCGAGGGGAGAATGCTGCCCATCACCGGCCGCCGGAACGCGAAGCGTGGAGGCGGTCCGAGTGCATGGCCATGTTAGCCGAGGATTCAGCTTTTTCTTCTGCCTCCTTTAGTCTGCAAAACTCCGACCAAAACTACGCAACCGGAAAGAAAGCAGACAAGTTCTATGAGCCGAATCCTTCATTGGGCGCGTTGGGCGGGTCAGTATTCTCCGGGGGGTCTTTATACGTCTCCGTTGCCATGTTCCACCACCCATAATCCCATTCAGCGCTATTAGCGGACGGTTCGACCAACCCGGCATTGACCCAACGCTTCACGGGGGCGATCCCTTGGTTATTTGGGTATTTTGGAGAGCATTTGACCTGGTACATTAGCTGTCCGTCCATCATGGACGGCTGGATAATCTCCACGTCAGTAGAAATGACTCCCCTCTCTCGCAGGCACACCCGTGACCCCCGGGTAAACACTTGTAAGAATCCAGTCAATGGCGTCTCTTCCGGAGCACCTGCGGCCTTTACTTCAGCCCCCACGAAGGCCGCGTACGCATCCCGGACCCGGGTGACAATTTCCCCGAAACGCTCACGGTCGGCCCCCTCCTCCGAATCCGCGGCCACGGCGAGACGATCGAGCAAATGATCGAACCGAAGGAACAGCTTCTCTGTGAGGCGCAGACTGCCGTATGTCTGGTCAAAGACGACGATGCAATTCATCCGCAACCCCCGGCCGTCGATGTTGCGCACCGAGATATTGCTCGCAGAGGCTCCGACATCATGCGGTAACACACTGAATTCGCGACAGAAGACCTCCAGCAACCGGTTGGCGACGAATTCTTTGGTTCCACCATGCCGGAACCAATCGCCATTGATGCAAAGAATCACGCCGCTCGTGCGGAAATTTCGCATACGTGGCCTCATGTTGGGGTTACGCTGACGTAGCTCCTGGTAGTCCCTGAACTCCCCAGTTTGCATATCCGTGAAACCTTCAATACGCTCGGTGACCTGCATTTGACACTCGGCCAAGAAACCCGTTTCGCCGGATAAAATGTGTCCTTCCAAAAGATCTGCAGGCGTTATGCCGGCGTTAATCCAGGTCTTGATACGCGGGCGGGTCCGTCTGTTGCCTTGAACTGGCCTTACCTTGATATATGGCTGGAAGGCGCTTGTGCTCCAAGCGACCACTTCATATGGACGTGCTAAATGTAGGTAGATCCCACCCGGATAGCACTCACGCAAGGCCTGGGACTCATTCGCCTCGCCAAAGGAATCTGCATTTTCACCAATGGCGATTTTGAAGTTAATTTCGCCTACATTACGCAACGGATAACTGTACTGGGGGGAATCGCCGCCAAGTTGGGCGATGGCATCAAACTCGGACGGACGGTATCCTCCAGGTTTTGCTGCGCTGAATATCTCTTTGAATCCTTGCGGCCAATGCACGCGGGTCGGTAAAACGGTGCCGGCAGCCATAGCATCCAACTCGTCGATCAAACATCGGGCGTGGGCAAATTGCATGAAGCGGTTATCCAGATAGAGGTAGGAGGGCTCCACCGACATGTCGTGGTATTCTCGAAAGGATGTCCCATAGCGGGTGAAAGCGTTTGAGGGAGCGATTATAAGGAAAGCACCGTCGTCGGAACGACCAACACGACCCAGGCGCTGCCGGTATGTCTTGCGTGTTGGTGGCACGCCGACGTTGATTCCCACCAAAAGGTGAGGAAGGTCAATGCCTAATTCCAACGCTGACGTAGAGACCACTCCACGCAGGGTACCATTCTGCAACCGCTGCTCAATCTCCTGCCGGTCCCTGCTGTCATATCCTGCCCTGTAGGGCATCACGGCATCACTTCCAATAATCTGTTCCAGTTCTGCCCGGCTCGCACGGACCAGAGACTCAACGCCCTTGCGCGAATCGACGAAAGTTATGAAACCCCCACTCTTTCCATGTGCAAGAAGGCTGAGGTGAATTAATCGCGCCAACAGCATCTCTTCCCCGACTGGAGAAACTATATGGGCGCAGTACCGTTCCGCCCGAGGCGATCCGTCTTGCTGTTCTGACACTACCTTGAATTCAAGTCCCGTTAAGGCCTTCATATGGGTCTCAGGGTTGGCGATAGTCGCCGTGGCGGCGATGAATTGGATGCTATTATCTTCCTCCTCATCACTCCTTAGAAACTTGCGAGCGGCCATCAAACGGCGAAGTAGAAATGCGAAATTACTGCCAAACACTCCCTCAAGCGTATGGGCCTCATCTAAAACAATCATTCCGACATTGCGCAAGAAAGCCTTAATTTCAGCGATCGCGAGCCGCGACATCATCCATGCATGAAAGACGTCCGGAGTCATGGTGACGATTCGGCTGCGCTGTAAGATCGCATCCCTTTCCTTCAGTGGCACAGAGCCGTCGATACGCCCAATAATCTCTCCATCGAGATTAAGCCCCTCTGCCATCATCCGCCATCCTCGCAGTTGATCTGCGGCAAGGGCTTTAAGGGGATAAAAGACGAGCACTCTGTCCCTTTCATGCAGCAACACCCGGTGGAATACAGCCGAACGGAAAATGAGACTCTTTCCCGAAGCAGTACCTGTGGAGACGACAACGTTCATCCCTTGTCCCAGGTGATCGAGGGCCACGGACTGGTGCTTCCAGAGACTGTGCGGTCCACCAGTGGACTTTTCCAGATATGGGCCGACACGCGAAGCGAAAAGATAGCGCGGCACTGGCCCGCAAAGCGGCTGGCTCGCTGGCAGGGTAAAGGACTCGATAGGTGAATAATCCTTACTATTCAAAAGATTCCTGACTGCATAGTACATACCTATACTCCCTATACTTCACGTTTTCGGCTAACGAAAAGCTCACCAGCGCCGCCCGGATATTGAACCAAAAACCGCGATGTTTCCCGGCGTCTGGTGGAGCGACTGGTTATGGCTTCTCTCGGCGATATTTTAATATCAGTTTGGATACAAGCTTATCTACTGTGCAATTTTCAGCCTCCGCAATTTCATTCAGTTTGCGGAAATTTGCAGAAGAGATCTTTTTATCCAAAATCTTAACAGAATCATCATTCCATTGCAGGACGCCTCTGGCACCCAAAACAAATTTTTCCGGGAACTGATTGGCTACTTTCTTTTTTGCTTCATTCCACGCCGCGTTTATATCTCGTGAGGGTGACATTTGCCCTAACAAACCCAAATGATCTACTACAACATCTTTGAGATTGGCGGTACCATTTGGCAATTGTGATAGGATCTCAATCATGGCCTTTGTCATCTTTGACTTTGATACGCCGACACCAAAGCCCGCTCTCCTCATATCTGCGAATGTTCTCCTATTAAACATCAGTCAGTCCTCATATGCTTGTAATTTGTTATTTGTGTGTCCATAAAGAAAAGCTAAGCCGGAACCGCGAAGCGGCGATCAGCTTGAGCGACGGGTTCGGTTTTTTTACATTTTAATTATTAGGTGTTGATCCGAAAAAGACCAACAGCCCATCCCCATTGGCCATCACCCTTCTCATCAATAAATGAACCAACAAGACGGCAATTTAACCCCTGAGCCCAATGATCAAGTCT
>DNYQ01000163.1 GCA_003506745.1 Syntrophaceae bacterium | reverse complement strand
CCGCCGATGATGCCTTCCGCCTGCAATTTTTCATTGACGGTCTGGGCAGCGGGGCAGCGCAGAACAAATTCGTTATAAACCGGAGCGGAAAAGATTTCTTGCCAGCCGGTGAGTTGCAGGAGTGTATTTTTCAAGTATTGCGTTTTATAAATATTGAGTTCGGCAAGCCGCTTCAGGTTCTTGCCCAGCGCAGCCAGATAGACGCCCGCCGCCAGCGCGCAGAGCGCTTCGTTGGAGCAGATATTGGACGTGGCCTTTTCCCGGCGGATATGCTGTTCGCGCGTTTGCAGCGTCAGCACAAATCCGCGTTTCCCGTTTTTATCGACTGTTGCGCCCGCCAGCCTGCCCGGAATACGGCGGAGATATTTTTCGCGCGCGGCGAAAATTCCCAGATAAGGGCCGCCATAGCCGAGCGGATTGCCGAAGCTTTGTCCCTCGCCCGTTACAAAATCAGCTCCGCTCTCGCCTGCCGGTTTCAGCACGCCCAGGGACGTCCCGTCGGTAAATCCGGCGATCAGCAGGGCGCCGTTTTGATGCGCCGCCTCCGCTACCGTCGTCAAATCCTCAATGCAGCCGAAAAAATTAGGGCTTTGTACGACAACCGCCGCAACGCTCTTATCCAGCGCCTTTGCAAGGACGGTCAAATCCATCTGGCCGGAAGGCGCATAAGGTATTTCGGTCAGCGTATAGCCGTTGGCCCACGCGTAAGTTTTTAAAACCTGACGGTATTGGGGATGAACAGACCGCGCGACGACAATTCCGGAGCGGTTGGACATCTTGACGCACAGCACCGCCGCTTCCGCCGTCGCGGAGGCGCCGTCATACATGGAGGCGTTGGCGATTTCCGTTCCGGTGAGATGCGCGATCATGGTCTGGTATTCGTAAATCGCCTGTAAAATGCCCTGGCTGATTTCCGCCTGGTAAGGCGTATAGGCGGTATAGAATTCGGCGCGTCCGACCATGTGGCCGACGACCGCCGGAATGAAGTGAGCGTAAGCGCCCGCGCCGGTCAGTGTCATGCGCGGCAGCCGGTTTTTTCCGCTGATCGCCTGCATGAGTCCCAGCGTTTCGGACTCGGATAAGGCAGCCGGCATACCGGGGATCTGTTTTAAACGAAATTTTTGCGGGATGTCGGCAAACAGATCATCAAGGCTTCCTGCGCCGACAGTCGCCTGCATTTGCGCGATATCGGAAGGCGTGTGAGGGCAATAGTCCATTTTTCTAGTGTTTCTCCTCTTGAGTCAGCGTGTCGTAAGCGGTGGCGTTAAGCAAAGATTTCAGCTCATCCGCGTTGGTGATTTTCAATTTCGCGATCCAGCCCTCGCCGAAAGCATCCTGGTTGACAAGCTCCGGCGTTTCCTCCAGTGTTTTGTTGACGTCCATGACTTCGCCGCTCACCGGCGAATAAACGTCGGAAACGGATTTAACGGATTCGACAACGGCCACCGGTTCGCCCTGGGCAACTTTTTTGCCGATCGGGGGCAATTCCACAAACACAATATCCGTCAGCATTTCCTGGGCGTAATCGGTAATGCCGATAACGGCCGTGCCGTCGCCCTGGTCTTTGACCCATTCATGATCTTTGGAATACAGCCGGTCGGTGGGGTTTGATTTGGACATTCCAATTCTCCTTACGTAAATTATTTTTGTCTTTTATAGAAGGGGAGCTTTACAATTTTTGCGGGACTTTCCGTATCGCGAATCACGATGGATATCTCCGTATCCGGGGCGGACAATGCAATATCAACAAAAGCCAGGCCAATCGGCTTATGGAGTGTCGGTGAAAAGGTTCCGGAGGTGACCTGACCGATTTCTCTGCCGTCTTTCGTCACCGGATAACCGTGCCTGGCGATGCCGCGCCCGGTCATCTCGAACCCGACCAGTTTTTTTCGAAGGCCTGCCTCTTTAATGGCGGTCAGCGCCGCTTTTCCGGCAAAATCCTTGTTCCAGTCCACCAGCCAGGCGTAAGGAACTTCCAGCGGGCTGATAGCCTGGGTGATATCCTGGCCGTTGAGCATCATGCCTGATTCCAGGCGCAGCGTGTCGCGGGCGCCCAAGCCCGCCGGCTTCATGCCCATTGGAGCGCCGGCATCCATTAATTTATCCCAGACCAGCCCGATCTTTTCAGCGGCGGCGTAAATTTCAAATCCGTCTTCACCGGTATAGCCGCTGCGGGAAATAATCGTTGGAATTCCCGCCACCTGCGTTTGTATAAAATAATAAAAACGGAGATTTTTTAAATCAGCCGGCGTCAGGGGCTGCAAAATTTCTTCCGAGCGCGGTCCCTGCAAATCCAGTTTGCCGGTCTGGTCGCTCACATCCGAAAGCACACAGTTGAATTTTTTTTCTTCGAGGATGGATTGAACCCGCAGAAAATCCGGTTCGCGCGTCGTGGCGTTGGTGACCAGCATGTAGAAATCTTCGGCCATTTTATAAACGGTCAAATCATCGATGATGCCGCCCCGATCGTTGAGCAGCGCGGAAAGCCTGACCTGTCCGGTTTTTTGCCCCGAAAAATCGCGGGTGAGGGCCGACTGAAGCAGATCAAGCGCCTGCGGCCCCCGGACTTCAATTTCTCCCATGTGGCAGATATCAAAAAGCGTTGCGGAGGATCGGGTTGTTCGATGCTCGTCGATCACGTTGGTATATTGCACCGGCATCGCCCAGCCGCCGAAGTCGATAATCTTGGCGGAAAGAGCGGCATGCTTATCGTATAAAGGCGTTTTCTTCATGAATGATAACGCTCCCGGATAACGGTTTGCTATTTAAAAAGCTTGTCAATTAAAGACTGTTTGTTTTTCGGGTAATACAGGTTTCCTTCATAATCCACGATGAGCCTGCCGTCAAGATGATCAACTTCATGCTGCACAACCCGGGCGGTGAAGTCCAGATAGCGTTTGCTGATTTTTTCGCCTTTTTCGTTTAAGGCGCGCACTTTGATTTCGGGAAAGCGGCTGACCTCAATTTGAATGTCCGGGCAGGAGAGGCACCCCTCCGCCGCCGTCACTTTTTCCCCGCGAGCCTGGGTAATGCGAGGATTGACCAGTACGTCATAATCATCCGGCGTCAGCTTTTTCTTCCGGTCGCTGCCGGTTTTATTGCGGAAAATAATCATTCTCTTATTGATACCGATTTGCGGACCGGCCAGACCAGAGGCATCGTCGCGGCAGGTAAAGGAGTCCATCAGCGCCTTAATGTCCGCCAGCGCTTCTTTGTCCAGGGGCGTTTTAAACTCCACTGATTTTTTTCTGAGGACGGATGTGTCGGTTTCGTTAACACCATCATCATTCCAAAGGGTTAAGACTCTTTTCGGGGCCATATTTTCACCGGTTTGCCAGTTTTTCTTTGGCCTATAACATTGATCGGACGTTATTTCAAGCAAACGAAGCTTGCAAATATGTTCCATCTCTTGTTAAAAAGACAAACTGTTGTTCTACTGCCAGGAAAGACCGGTAATGATTTGTGATTAATCAGATAGTGACTCATACGGCGCAAAAGCAGTTTGCCCGCGCTCTGAATTTTCAAAGCGGCGCGGTTCCCGAAATGCCTGCCTGCGAAGATGAGAAGCAGCGCCTGCTCTATATCCATATTCCTTTTTGTGAAGAACTCTGCCCTTACTGTTCTTTTCACCGCATCCTTTTCAACGCCCCCCTGGCCGTAAAATATCATGACGCCCTGCGCCGGGAAATGGCCCTTTACCGGCGGAAAGGCTACCGCTTTTCCGGCATTTACGTCGGCGGCGGCACGCCGACCGTTTTGATCGATGAATTGGCCGAAACCCTGCGGCTGGCCCGGGAGCTGTTTCCCATTAAGTCCGTTTCGGTGGAGACCAATCCGAATCATCTGACGGACGCCAATATTTCCATTCTGAAGCAGGCGGGCGTCAACCGGCTTTCCGTGGGCGTGCAGACTTTCCATGATGATCTGCTTAAAAAAATAGCGCGGTATGACAAATACGGTTCGGGCGACGATATTGCCGGTCGTCTCCGCGATACGATGGGGAAATTTGACACGCTCAACGCGGACATGATTTTTAATTTTCCCGAACAGACAGCCCAAATGCTGGAGGCCGATCTGTCTGTTTTGCTGCAACTGCAAATGCAGCAGATCACATTTTATCCGCTGATGGTTTCAACCCTCACGCAGCGGCTGATGCAGGAAACCCTGGGCGAGGTCAATTTCCGGCGGGAAAAATCTTTTTTCAACCTGATTTTGCGGCGGTTGGAGGCGCATTACGATTCCTCTTCCGCCTGGTGTTTTTCCCGGAAGAAAGCCGCTCGATTGCTGATTGATGAATATGTCGTGGATTTTGACGAATACGCAGGATTGGGAAGCGGCGCCATCGGTTATTTAAACGGGGTCTGCTATGCCAACACCTTTGATATCGGACAATACATTGCCGCTCTCACACGCGGCGATCTTCCGCTTCAGGCCGCGCGCCAATTTGATGCGCCCGACCGGATGCGCTATGACTTCCTCATGAAGTTTTTCAGCACGAAACTGAATGTCAATGATCTGGAGAAAAAATACACAGGCAAATTTTTTAAAACGTTATGGAAGGAAATGGCCGCCTTTACACTCGCCGGATCGTTTCGTTACTTTTCCCCCAACCTGCATTTGACGCCGCGCGGACGCTATCTGTGGGTGATCATGATGCGGGAATTTTTTATCGCGGTGAACAATTTTCGCGACTACTGCCGTAAACAGGCGGGATTGATCTAACTGACTGAAATTTGGAGTGAGTTATGGACGACAAAAGAAAAGAGCTGCTCAAGGGTCTTCCGAAAATTGACGAGATCATCGGGCTCCTGGAAAAAAAGGACATTTATCGGCAGGCGTCGCGGGAAATGGTCCGGGAAGCCTGCCGCGACGTTGTGCAGAAGCTGCGGGACAAAATCCTGACCGCTGCGGACAGGCAATTACCGGCGCTGTCTTCAGACACGGCATCTGCCGCCCGCAGCGTGGAAGGGATCATTGCCGGTCTGCATCGCTACAAATTGCGGCGGCTCGTCAACGCCACCGGTGTGATTTTGCATACCAACCTGGGACGCGCGCCCCTGTGCCCCGAAGCCCTCGACAGGATTCTGGAAGTGGGACGCGGCTACTCCAACCTGGAGTTTGACTTGGAGCAGGGCGTTCGCGGTCTGCGTTACGATCACGTGAGCCGGTTGATCTGCATGCTCACCGGCGCGGAAGATGCCCTGATCGTCAACAACAACGCGGCGGCCGTTTTGCTTACGCTCAATACACTGGCCGAGCACAAGGAAGCGATTGTCTCGCGCGGCGAGCTCATTGAGATCGGCGGCGAGTTTCGCATTCCGGACGTGATGACCAAGAGCAATTCCATCCTGCGCGAAGTGGGAACCACCAACCGCACGCGCCTGGCCGATTATGAAAAAGCCGTCGGCCCCAATACCGGTGTGATTTTAAAAGTCCACACCAGCAACTACCGGATTGTTGGCTTTACCGAAGAGGCTGAACTTGTGCCCCTGGTGGCCTTGGGGAAAAAACACGGCATTCCGGTCTTTGACGATCTGGGAAGCGGCTGCCTGATTGATCTTGCGGCTTTCGGCCTGCAGCATGAACCGACCGTGCGCGAAGTGCTGGCCTCGGGCGTTGATGTGGTGACCTTCAGCGGCGACAAGCTTCTGGGCGGCCCGCAGGCGGGCATCATTGTCGGCAAAAAAGATATCGTGGCCCAAATCAAAAAAAATCCGCTCAATCGCGCCCTGCGCATCGACAAATTCACGCTGGCCGCGCTGGAAGCGACGCTGATGCACTATCTTACGCCGGAGGAGGCCCCCCAAACGTTGCGCTCGCTCAAGGCGCTGACGGAACCGCAAAGCGACGTTAAAAAGCGGGCGCGCAAACTCATCCGAAAACTCATACATGCCGGCATTCCCGATCTGACTTATGAGCTTCAAGACGCCAAAGCCGCCGCCGGCGGCGGATCGCTTCCGACGCAGGATATTCCCACGGCGGTTGTCGCGGTAAAATCCGCAAAAATAACGGCCAGCCATATGGAGATTAAACTTCGCCAGGCCGCATTGCCCATCATTGTCCGCGTGGATGAAGACGCAATCATGATCGATTTGCGCACCGTGTCCGAGGAGGAATTCGGCTTTGTGGTGGATGCTCTGAGGCAGACAGCAGCCAATTAATTGGACCTCCCCCTACCCCCGCCGGCGGGGGACATGGAGCGTTGTCCCCCTCTGGAGGGAATAGGGGGAGGCCGATAGAGGAAGTACTAATTTGTCCATCGAAACTGAGCAGCCCAGAGACTTATCCTTTACCGTGAATCCCGAACAGGCCGGCC
>DNYQ01000160.1 GCA_003506745.1 Syntrophaceae bacterium | reverse complement strand
TTATGAGGTCAAAAAAGATTTCAAAGAATCGTTGAAATATTTCGAACAGGCGCAAAAGGCTTATCACACGGGCTTTGAAATGATGGGATTGCGCAATGTCGCGAGGGCCTATGAAGCATTAAACGACAAGGAAAAAGCCCTGGAGTATTACAAAAAAGCTTTGGAAAAAACAACGGAGCCCGCAGCGTCTATTTTTATCAAACGAAAGATATCCAGTCTGAGTTAATCGGTTTTTCGGTTTGGTTCCATGAACCGCAACTTATACGGAGGCACATTTGAAGAAAGTAATCATGTCAGGAAATGAAGCCATCGCCCGCGGCGTCTATGAAGCGGGCGTGAGGTTTGCAGCAGCCTATCCCGGCACGCCCAGCACGGAAATCATGGAGGAGTTTGCGAAATATGAAGGCGTTTACGCCGAATGGACGCCTAATGAAAAAGTGGCGGTCGAAGTCGCCATCGGCGCGGCTTTGGGCGGCGTGAAAGCTCTGGCCGTGATGAAGCACGTCGGTGTAAACGTGGCAGCTGATCCGATTTTCACTGTCAGTTATACAGGCATTGAAGGCGCGCTGGTCATCATCAGCGCCGACGACCCGTCCATGCATAGTTCACAAAACGAGCAGGATAACCGCAATTACGCCAAATTTGCCAAAATTCCCATGCTGGAGCCGGCGGACCCCCAGGAAGCCAAGGAGTATATTAAGCTTGCTTTTAAAATCAGCGAGCAATTCGACACGCCGGTCTTTTTGCGTACGACAACGCGGGTTTCTCATTCCAAATCGGTCGTCGTGCTCAACGAGCCGCAAGTTCCCGAGGATAAAACGACACTATCGCATAACGCGGAAAAATATGTCATGGTCCCCATCAACGCCCGTACAAGGCGGGTATCATTGGAAAAGCGCCAGCATGCGCTTAAAAAATTCGTGGAGACGTTTCCGGAAAATAAAATAGAGATCAATAATCCGGAAATCGGTATCATTACAGCTGGCATGCCTTACAACTATGCCAAGGATGTTTTTCCGGATTATTCCTATTTGAAACTGGGTATGGTTTATCCGCTCCCTGAAAAAATGATCCGTAAATTCGCTGCCCAAGTAAAAAAGATCTATGTCGTGGAGGAACTTGATCCCTATCTGGAAGAGCAGATCAAAGCGCTGGGAATCCAGGTCACCGGCAAAGACATCTTTCCCTATACCAATGAATTTGATCCGGGCATTATTAAAAACGCAATTCTGTCGAATATGCAGGGTGCTGTTTCTCCCTACAAAGAGACGCTTGCGCAGCGTCCGCCAAATCTTTGCCCCGGTTGTCCGCATCGGGGGTTGTTTTACGCGCTTAAAAAATCAAAGGCTTACGTCCACGGAGACATCGGCTGTTACACCCTGTCTTATTTGAAGCCCCTGGAAGGATTGCATTCCTGCATCTGCATGGGCGCCAGCATCGGCATGGCCCACGGCATGAGCAAAGCCCTGAAGGAAAAAGGGAAGGGCAAGGTGGTTGGCGTCATCGGCGACTCCACTTTCCTGCATTCCGGTATTACCCCGCTTTTAAATATGGCCTATAACCAGAGCGACGCTTTAATCATCATTCTGGATAACAGCACGACAGCCATGACCGGCATGCAGGAGCATCCGGGCACCGGCTATACTCTGATGGGAAAAGAGGCTAAAAAGGTTAATCTAAATGTTTTAATATCTGCTCTGGGTATTCAAAATATAAGGGTTATCGATCCTAACAATTTAAAAGAAACCAGGATGGCAATCAAAGAAGAACTGGCCAGTTCGGGACCTTCGGTCATCATTGCCCAGAGACCCTGTGCTTTGTTTAAAAGGGCTAATGTCAAAGCGCAGCCGCCCCTGAAGGTTGATCCGGACAAGTGCGAAGGATGCAAATCCTGTCTTGACCTCAACTGTCCGCCGATTGCCTGGAAAAAAGGCGTAACCAAGGAAGGCTCCAAGCGCAAGGGTATTGCGGTAATTGATGAAACGCTATGTAATGGTTGCGGATTATGCGAGCAGGTCTGCAAATTCGGCGCAATCGGTTCAACAAAGGGAAACAATCCATGACAAACTCTAAAGTTACAAGCATATTATTTGCAGGTGTCGGCGGGCAGGGTATTTTAAGGGCCAGCGATATTCTTTGTATGGTCATGATGGAGGCGGGCTTTGACGTTAAAAAGAGTGAAGTCCACGGCATGGCCCAGCGTGGCGGATGTGTAACCAGTCACGTTCGTTACGGCGAAAAAGTATTTTCACCGCTGGCGGAGACCGGGAGCATCCAAACGCTTGTTTCCTTTGAAAAAATGGAAGCTCTCCGCTATCTGAAATTCTTGCGCGAAGACGCTTCTATCATTTTGAATACTGAAGAAATCTATCCTCCGGCGGTTAATATGGGCGACATGCCGTATCCCAATGATATCATTGGATTTTTAGAAAATCATTACGAAAAAGTGATTGCCATTGACGCGGTCTCCATCGCTCAGAAATCCGGCAATGCCAAAGCGGCTAACGTCGTTCTTCTGGGAGCACTTTCCAGTTTGATGGACATCCATAAATCCGTTTGGGAAAGTGTCATCAGAAAATCCTTCCCGCAAAAACTGGTAAAATTGAATTTAGACGCTTTTCAAATGGGCATTACTGCTTAAATTACCGCCGTAATGATCTTGTGAATGAAAAAGGAAAAAGTTTATGGCTGAAGATTACTATCAGGTTCTGGGTGTTGATAAAAAAGCTACCGCGGAAGAAATTAAAAAAGCCTATCGCAAACTGGCTGTCAAATGGCATCCGGACAAAAATCCCAACAATAAATCGGCCTCGGAAGAGAAATTCAAAAAAATCAGCGAGGCGTATGCTGTTTTAAGCGATCCCGAAAAAAGACAGAATTACGACAACTTCGGATCTGCCGATCAATTCCGCCAGCAGTATTCCCAGGAAGATATTTTCCGTGGCTTTGATCTGGACGAAATTTTGCGAAGCTTTGGATTTGGAGGCTCCAGGGGAGGGGGGAGAACTACTTTTCGCACAGGCAGAAGAGGAGGCGGTGGCAGCGGCTATCAGTAATATGATGACCCTTTCTCTAGCATATTTGGCGGTGGCGGTGGTCACCAGTATGCCAATATGCCGCAAAAAGGCCAGGATGCAGAGTATAATTT
>DNYQ01000306.1 GCA_003506745.1 Syntrophaceae bacterium | reverse complement strand
GTTCGGGGAACAGTCCCTACAACGAGGAACAGTCCCTACATGACAAGTCATACCGGCAAAGGCCGGTATCCATACAGATCTGAAATGACTGGATCCCTGCCTTCGCGAATGACACGGTGCTGGATTACCGCCAGATACATCCCCGAGATTTTCCCCGACTGATAATTTCGGGGACATGTCTGTGTTACCCTGAGCCCTTCAATCCGTCAAGCACCTCAGAAAAGGCCGGAAGTTCGCGGACACGATGAAGGACGATACCCATCCCGGCCGCAATCGGTGTCACCAACGCCACGGCCTCATCGTGATCAACCAGGAGGCATTCCGGCCAGAAGTCCCGTTTCTCAAGACATGACAGGATTTTTTCCTCGAATGCCCGCAAGTGCTCTCCTGATTTTTCCAAGTGAAACGAGAGAATCATACCGCTGTCTTGATCAACGATTCCCAGAATCCGGGGAAGATAGGGGCGTTGATCTCGCCGCTCCTGAATGGGCATTGGGGCGTAGCAATAGCCGATCTCCCAGGTTCCGCGGCGCTTTTTTGCCTGGCGGCTGATTCTGGCAATGCTAATTTCGTCGGCGGGAAAAACGGGGGAAGATATCTCCTCGGGTTCCGGGAAGGTGATGATTTCATCGTGCCATCCGTTGTGCCCATCCAACTTTTCACTCCGGTCTTCTTGCACCCCCAGCACCCTTACGAGGTGGCGACCGGTCTCCGGTTCCCCAAGCAATGCGGGATTTTGCCGGTATCGTGGCAGAACATCCAGCGCCTGTTCCAGACAAGTAGCCAAAACACGTGCCTGCGTAGATGTGATAAACCAGGGCAGGTAGCCCGGAAGGTAGTGCCGAAACATAGGCCAGATGTTCTTCCCACGGAACTTGAGCCCCAGGGAACGGATTACTGCCATATCCGCAGGAGCCAAATCCTTACGATCCTCAAAGGATGCCATCAGTGCCCGCTGATATTCCACGACGTGGGAACTTTGTGCGATTTCACCCGAAACGAGTTTCAGAAAGCCGCGCAGACCTTCGTTGCCTTCATAAACAACAAGGGCGAATACCTCGCCGAGTGCGCCCAGAACACCGCAATAGTCGATGCTCCCCGTATCGGGATTCTTCACCCCAAAGATCCGGTCATCATCCATCCATTCCCAAGGCGCCAATTTACGATAACTATCGGCCGCCGTGTAAAGCCTTTTCCAATCTATTTCAGTCGGTTGATCGGTCATGGGTCTCTCAGTGTTTACATGAAAATTCCGGTAAGTGTCCGGATATTTTCATCATTCGTTGTGCCCAACCTGGGCATGGGGGGTTAGCTGTAGGGCGCGGTCCCTATTTTTCCTATTTTCCCCTATTTTTCCTACTCCTCACGCCTCACGCCTAGCTTTTGCATGAGCAGAACTATCCTTTTGGGCTATCGCACCGACTAGCGTCATGTCCTCAATGCTCGATGTAACCTGAAACCAGGGAAGAACATTGAAGCTATCCCGCACGTATAAATTTTCACCGCCATGAATCATGACGCCTGTCCGGGCAATATTTGATCCCAGCGACATATAATAACGCAGTCCCTGAAAAAAAGCGTCGCTGATCGTTGTCCCCGACTTGATTTCTATGGGAATAAGCTGCTTTCCCGTATCGATCAGAACGTCCACCTCATGGCCTGTCCGGTCTCGCCAGAAGTAAAGCGGCGGCGCTTCACCCCGATGCGCAAAGGCTTTGAAAAGCTCAGAGACGACATAGGTTTCAAAAATCGCCCCTCTCATCGCGTGATCAATCAGATCGTCAGGCTCCCGGATGCGCAGCAGATAACACAAAAGGCCGGTATCAAGAAAATAAAGTTTCGGACTTTTGATGATTCTTTTGGAAAAATTGACAAAGTGCGGCGGCAAAAGATGAATGATGTATCCGGCTTGAAGAATGGAGATCCACTGTCTCGCCGTGGTGTGAGAGATGCCGCAATCAGCGGCAAGCGACGAAAAATTGATCAATTGTCCCGACCGGCCTGCGCATAGTCGAACGAAGCGCTGAAATATTTCGAGATTGCCGATATTGGCCGCTTCCCGAACATCACGTTCCACATAGGTCTGATAATAACCGGCCAGCCAGTCCTGGGGCGCCAGCCCCCGGTCGTGAATGCGCGGATAAAAACCTTTGTGCAGCATGCTTTCCAGATTGAATGCGGGCGCTTCTCTTTGCGGGGGCAGACTGCTCCATTCCCAGGGGTCTCTTGACGGCAATTCCCGTAATTCGTCCAGGCTAAACGGCAAGAGATTAACAAGAGCGGTCCGCCCTGCAAGCGTCTGGCTGATTTTTGCACCCAAATGAAATTGCTGAGAGCCGGTCAAAATAAATTTCCCGCTCTCCATGCCTGAATCAACGATTCCCTGAAGATAAGAAAGCAAATCCGGCGCCCTTTGAATTTCATCTAGAATAACACCTGCTTTGTATCGTCCCAAAAAACTCCGGGGATCAGAAAAAGCAAATTCTCTTTCGTTAGGTTCTTCCAGGCTGACGTATTCGTGATCAGGAAATGCCATTCTGGCAAGTGTTGTTTTGCCGGATTGACGGGGCCCCGTGATGGTCACCACCGGAAACATCGACGCAAGAGACAAAAGCTTTGGTGATAATGATCGCCGTATCATATCGAAATCATGTACATATAATCATAAATTGTCAAGTTGAAAGTTTGATATTCAATTAGCAAGCCCTTTGGAAGTTTTATGCAACTTCTTTTTTGTCCCGCTGGCGCGAGGAGATGTGAATGGTGAATAGCAATAACAGCAATGAGCGCCGAGTGGCGAGTGGCGAGGGAAGAATGGGGAAAAGCTCATGGCTCATGGCAGAAACAGAAGTAGGGAACGGTCCCCAACCGTTCCGAAGCATCGTGGCTGTAGGGCGCGGTTTCAAACCGTTCCGAAGCACCGAGGCTNNGGAACAGTGCCTACATGACGCGGGTCTAATAACCTGAAGAATAGTGCATCATGAACGGCGATGTATTGATAGATATTCTCAAGGTCGCGTGCTGCATCGGCTGTCAATAAAACAGCGCATGGCATCAGAGATTTCTCCGGTTTTGCCGCAATCGCCCAATTACACCGGCTGCCGGTTCTAATTTGCCTTCCTCAATCTGACGGTTGCCAAGGGCAAGAATCTTAAGAAGGGCCATGGTTTCCTGGTGCTGCTCGTAGCTTTCAATGTCCTGTATGACGACCTTGGCTTCGCCGTTCTGGGTGATGACAAGCGGTTCCCCTTGCTTGCTCATATTGCGCACGATTTCAGCAGCGTGGGCCTTCAGATAACTTATCGGTTTGATCTGGGTGGATAATTTCATTTGTCACCTCTCTTCTTTGCACTTTGCGGCGGACTTATTATAGTCCATAAACAGGTCGCCAGTCAAAGGAAATAGGATTAAGGATTAAGATTTAAGTAGTTAAGTTTTAAGTAATTAAGTTTTAAGTAGTTAAGCAACATTCTGTCGGGGAAGATTGCGGGAATGACAAATTAAGGTTGGATTCCAAATGGATCAATCACCATCAATCCGGAAATTCCTTTGAGGTCTTCAATATTACGAGTGAGTAG
>DNYQ01000245.1:17011-17283 GCA_003506745.1 Syntrophaceae bacterium | reverse complement strand
CCGGCTGCGGCGGCTTTCTTATGACCCAGCCGGCAGACGATCTGGAGCGTTACTACACGCCGGGCAGTGAGATCGAGACCTTCGACGATCCGGACGAGCTGGCCCGCAAGATCGGGCACTACCTGGCCCACCCGGAGGAACGCGATCGGATCGCCCTTGCCGGTTACGCCCGGACGCGAGCGGAGCATACTTACGAGATTCGTTTTTCCCAACTGCTGGAGGCGGCAAACCGTTTGCGTAAACAAGAAACTGGCGGCGAGAAGGCAGTAGCG
>DNYQ01000245.1:0-16984 GCA_003506745.1 Syntrophaceae bacterium | reverse complement strand
AGGGTGGCCCGGGCGGATATTCTACAAGGAAAGTTAATTCGGTCAGGATAAATTGAATACTCTTGTAATAGGCGGCGCCGGGTTTATCGGCACGCATCTGGTTTGTGCATTGCTGGCCACCGGCAGAAACGTTACGGTTCTGGACAGGCGAACGGATGCGCCCCCGGAATTGCCGAAAGGTGCAGAGTATGTCGGGGGAGACTTTGGACAATGCGAGCTGATCCGAAAGTTGCTCTGCAGCCATGAAGAAGTGATTCACTTGGCGTACACTTCCGTGCCGAAAACATCTTTCGAGAATCCTTTTTCCGATTTGCTGGAAAATCTTCCTCCCACCGTGCAGTTGTTTGCCGAGGTTGCCGCAAGTGGAAGGAAATTGGTGTTCGTGTCTTCGGGTGGGACGGTTTATGGCGAAGCAAGCAGATTGCCGATTCGGGAGGATCATCCCACCAAGCCGATTTCTCCCTATGGGGTGACCAAGCTGACGCTGGAGAGCTACGCCCATCTTTATGCGGTGACACATGGCTTGAAATTTGTTTGTGTCCGGCCCGCCAACGCATTCGGCCCGGGGCAGAAGCCGTTTACCGGCCAGGGCTTCATTGCCAACGCCATGACCTCAATGATGCGAGGGCTGCCGGTGACGGTATTTGGCCGAAAGGGGACGGTCCGAGACTATATCTATGTCGGCGATCTTGCCGCCGGGATTGTCAGCGCCTTGGAAAATGGAAGTCTTTCTGAGATCTACAATCTTGGTTCGGGAGTGGGTCGTTCCAATGTGGATGTGATTGAAGCCATCTTGCCGCTGATGAGAGGGTTGGCAGATGAGATTCGCATCGAGAATTTGCCCGAGCGTCCTTTCGATGTTCGGGCGAATATTCTCGATTCGGGTAAATTGTGCAAAGACACCGGTTGGAGACCAAAGATGGCATTTGATGAAGGTCTGCTTTGCACCCGTGAATGGCTGAAGGATTTTCGTGGATAAACCATTAGTGCCCCAAGTTCAGGAAAGCAATGTGCCTCTGATTACCGTGGCCATGCCGATATTTAATGCGGGAAGCTATCTCCGGCTTGCCGTGCTTTCGATTGTCCGGCAGACGTTTGCCGATTGGGAATTGCTGATCATCGATGATGGTTCGACCGATAACGCGCTTCAGGACGTTGCGGACATTCGTGATCATCGGATACGGATTCTGCGGGATGGCGAAAACAAAGGGCTTGCGGCGAGACTCAATGAAGCGATCGATTTGGCCCGCGGACGGTATTTTGCGCGCATGGATCAGGATGACGTGTCCTATCCGGAGCGCTTTGCCCGGCAGATAGAAACCCTGGAAAGGGATACTGAACTGGATTTGGTTGCCGCCCGCGCCGTCACCATTGACGAGGATCATCGATTGACGGGCATATTGCCGGCGTCGGCGGAAAAGGAAATTTCCACAAAACCCTGGCGCGGATTTTACCTGCCCCACCCGACCTGGATGGGCAGGATCGAATGGTTCCGAAAATATCGTTACACCGAGCCGGGGCCATATTTTTGCGAAGACCAGGAATTGCTGTTGCGCAGCTACGAAGAGAGCCGGTTTGGAATCACCGAAGAGCCGTTTTTGGCCTACCGGCTCCGGGAGAAGACAGCTTGGCGAAAACTGATAAAAACCAGATTGACGATATTGCCGGTGCAATTGAGACATTTTTTGCCGAAAGGGCAGCTTTTTTTTGCCTTGATGGCTGTTTTAACCTTTATCGGGCGTTTGGCTTTAGATGTTTTGAGGCCGGTTTTAGGGATCACGTATCCCATTGTCAGGGTCCGGGGAGAGGAAGCATTTCAAAAGTGGCGGAATGTATTGAATCATATTCAGGAAGATTCCGGAGACAAATCCATTTCTGTATCCTTCAAGAACAAGGGTGTGTGATGGAAGTGCAGAACAGCCTTGATCTTCGTTCACTTTGTAAAAGAGGGACAGCGCCAAAAACATGAACCTTTCGAGAACCAAGCAGTCACCGGAACCCGTGCCGGGAATCCATTCCCTGGCCGGCAGACGGATCGCCATGATCGCCACAGTTTCCTATCATCTGGTGAATCAGTTGGGGCACCAGGCAGAGTATTTCCGGGACATCGGGATGTCCGTCGTCATGGTGTCATCGGCGGGGCCGGAGGTGGCCAAGGTCCGGACGGGACCGCGCCTCCGGTACGAAATCATCGAAATTCCGCGCTCGCTTACGCCCGGGTCGGACCTCGCAGCTCTGCTCAAGCTGACGAAATTTTTTCTGACGCACCGCTTTGATCTCGTCCACTCCACAACGCCCAAGGCGGGCCTCCTGACGGCGCTCGCCGCCTTCGCGGCTCGTATTCCCGTCCGTCTGCACACCTTTACCGGACAGCCTTGGGTGACGCTGAAAGGACCGATGCGCTGGGCCTCCCGCGCGTCCGACCGTTTGATCGGCTATCTGAACACGAAATGCTATGCCGACAGCGGTAGCCAGGCGGCTTTTCTCGCGTCGGAGGGAATTCTGCCCGCTCGAAAGATTTCCGTCATTGGCCACGGCTCACTCGCGGGCGTTGATATGGAACGCTTTGACCCCGATCTTCAAACGACGGAGATGAAGCGGGAAATCCGGCAGAGCCTTGGCATCGCGCCGACCTCGACTTTACTCGTTTTTGTGGGCCGGATCTCCCCCGACAAGGGCATGGCCGAACTGATCGACGCTTTCAGGGGGTTGCTGAGCGCCGGCTACGATGTCGATCTCTTGCTTGTCGGTCCGCACGACCGGGAGCGTGGCGGCATCAGTGTATTTGACCTGGACGACGCCCTGCAATGTCCGAGAATTCACTATTTGGGCTATGCGCCGCAGCCCGAGAAATACCTCGCGATTTCCGACATTTTCTGTCTGCCCAGCTACCGCGAGGGGTTCGGCACAGTCGTGATCGAGGCGGCCGCGATGGGACTGCCCACGGTGGGGACGGCGATTTACGGCCTGACCGATGCCGTCGCGGACGGAGAAACGGGTCTTCTTGTGCCGCCCCGCGATGCCCGCGCTTTGGAAGCGGCCTTTCGGCGTATGCTCGACCATCCAGAGGAGCGGGCTCGAATGGGGCAGGCCGCCCGCCGCCGCTGTTTCGAGCTTTTCGAGAAGAGCCGGGTCAACGCACAGGTCGCGGCGGAATACGCGCGCATTCTGGAAATGAAATGCATGATCTAACATCCCTGTTCAGCCAGGTTCTGGACCTGGTCACCCGGCACCGCATCCTACTCCTGTTCGCCGCCTGCACGGGCCTCGGGGCCGGCGGCGCGTGGCTCATCGCCGGGGTGCCGTTCCGTGAACACCTGCTCGACGCACCGAACGAGCGTAGCTCACATACCGAGCCAACCCCCCGAGGCGGCGGTGTGGGAATCCTTGCGGCTTTTCTGGCGGCGGGGCTCACGCTTCGAATTCCGACAACCTTTCTTTTTGCCGCGATGTTCATTTCCGCCGTCAGTTTCTATGGCGATTATTTCCGGCTTTCGGTGCGATTCCGCTTTCTGGCCCAGATGCTAGCCGCCCTGGTATTCCTGTTTCCGCTTTTACCTGCGTTGGGTTCTCACTTTGCCTTTTCTACTTTTAATATCTTTCCCTTGCTATTTATTTTGATCCTGTTCCTGATTGTTTTGTTTTTGATCGGTACGGCGAATTTTTACAATTTCATGGACGGGATCAACGGCATTGGGGGTTTGAGCGGCGCGATCGGCTTCGGTCTGCTGGGCGCCTATACGCTTTATTATGCCCCTGTGTACGGTTACCGAGAGTCCTTGTCCCTGCTGGCGATCTGCATTTCTCTGGCCTGCCTCGGCTATCTTCCCTTTAATATGCCGCGGGCCAAAGTTTTCATGGGGGATGTGGGAAGTATTCTGCTGGGGTTTGTGTTTGCCGCGCTGGTGGTGATGCTGGCTCGAAACTATCAGGATATGGTCTGCTTTGCCGCGCTGCTCTTTCCCTTTTACGCGGATGAGTTGACGACGATGGCCGTCCGTCTGCAGGATCATGAAAGTCTGGTTCAGTCGCACCGCCGTCATCTGTATCAGCTTCTGGCCAATGAGGCCGGCATGGCCCACTGGAAAGTCACCCTGATCTATGCAGCGGTGCAGCTTGCCGTCGGCGTCGGTGTCCTCACGGCCGGTGCCTATGGTGTCCGGCCGGTTGTGCTTTTCCTGATGGCTTGCTTTATTATTTTTTCCCTTGCTAGTCTGTTCATCCGCAATGAAATAAAGAAAAAACAGTCATGACTAATGCCGGATTTGGTTTTCCAGCACGGCGTAAACCTGCACGGGTGTTATTTCTTCCATGCATTTTTTTGTCGGACATTTTTTCAGCAGGCAGGGACTGCACGGAAGGCCCGCCCGAATGACGGTGTGGCCTTTGCCGTAAGGACCCGTCCTTGCCGGATCGGTCGGGCCAAAAAGGGCGATCACCGGTGTTCCCACCGCCGCCGCCAGATGCATGGGGCCGGAATCCGTGGTGATGACTGCCCGGGCGCTTTTATAGATTTCCGCAAGTATTGGCAGGCTGGTTTTCCCTCCCAAATTAATTCCTTCCTTTGTCATGCGCGACAGAATGTCTGCCGCGTCCGTCCTGTTGCTTCCCGTAAAAATCACATCCAGTTTTAATTCTTCTTTAATTTGATCGGCAAGTTTCGCAAATTTTGCGTTGTCCCAGAGCTTTGTTTCCCAGTAGGCAATGGGGTTGACGGCGATGTAATTTTTTNNAATCCGCTCAGTTCCTGCCAGGAATCATATCCCAGCTTTCTCTTCCCTCCGCTTAAAAAAACCACCATCGAACTTTTTAAAAGACCGTGGAAATCAATCACGAGATCGTAGCGGCGGCTCCTGATCCGGCGAACAAACGTTCTCGCTTCCCGCAATGTCGCCGCAACTTTTCCCGCCTTGATATCTTTTATCCAGCTTTTGCGCCGGGAAATGATAACTTCGTCCAGATGCGGATGACCAATGATCAGATCCGCCGCCGCTTCCTCCACCACCCAGGTGATGTGCGCATCCGGATAGAGACGGCGCAGCTCCGCAAGGGACGGGAGTGTGTGAATCACGTCGCCGATGGCGCTCAATTTGACGATCAGAATATTCATGCCTGGTCTCCCAGGATCAGGCGGACGGCCTCGAGGATGTCATCCGCGATGAGATCCGGCTTTCCCGCCGGCGTTTCGGTGTCGGGCCCCTTGCCTGCAAGGGCTTCCATCCCGTAACCTGTTTTGACAAGGATGCCTCTTGCGCCGGCCCGATGGGCTGCCTCCATGTCGTTGTATCGGTCTCCGATCATCCAGGACTCGGATAAATCCAGATTCCATTCCCGCGCTGCCCGCAGAAACAGGCCGGGCGCCGGCTTGCGGCAGTCACAGCTTTGCCGGTAGGGGGGCAAGCCCTCGGTCGGATGATGCGGACAGTAGNNGAGGTCTTCACCGAACAGGCCCCGGGCTACGCCAGCTTGGTTGGTGACGACAATCGCCTTTCGGCTGCTTTGATTGATCAGGCGGATCGCCTCAAACGCGGCCGGAATGATCCGAAGTTTCTCCAGGCTGTCAAGGTAGCCGACTTCTTCGTTGATGGTCCCGTCCCGATCCAAAAATATGGCTGTGTTCTTTTTCATGGGTGTCAACTTTTCTTTAATAAAGTATGCGCCGCCGCGACGACATCATCAACCGTAATCATGGTCATGCAGCGGAAATCAGTCGGGCAGGTCTTTTTCAGGCAGGGACTGCACGATGCGGGTTTGCGCACCAGGAGGGTCTTTTCTCCCGGAGGCGACGTCGTTACGGGGTTAGTAGATCCGAAAATAGCGACCGTGGGAATATTCAGCGCCCCCGCTACATGCATCAACCCTGAATCGTTGCTGATAAACAACCGGCATTGCGATATGAGATGAATCGCTTCGTGCAAAGTTGTTTTGCCGGCCAGATTCAGCATGCCGTTGCGTGACTGTTGTCGGACCTGCTCGGCCGTTTCCCAGTCGGACTTGCCGCCGAAGAGGATGACTTGAGCGTCTAAGTCCCGGCTGAGGGAATCCCCGGCCTGGGCAAATCTTTCCGGCAGCCATTTTTTGGCCGGGCCGTAAGTGGCGCCCGGCGCAATGCCCATGATGGTTTTGCCGCTTTCGGGTAAGTGCTGCTGCAAAATTTCCCTTGCAGTGGCGGAAGAGAGATATGTTTCCAGGTGCATGGTGCGATCAACATCCGCACAACCGAGGGCTTTCACCATTGCCAGATAATAATCAATCTGGTGAATTTTAAGGATTGCTCTGGTGCGGTGTATCGCGTGTGTCAACAACAGACCGCGTCCGTCGGAATTGTAGCCGGCGCGCACGTCAATGCCGGCAACCACGGCGATAATCGCCGCTTCAATAGCGTTTTGCAGAAGGATGGCCGCGTCAAACTTTTTCCGCCGCAGTTCATACGCCAGGCGAAGGACGCCCGGGGGATTATCAAATTTTTGCTCATAAGGAATGATTTCATTGGCGGCTGAAAACAGTTTATAGATATCCGTCACCGGCGGTTTTGCGAGGATGGCCAGATGAGCCTTCGGATAGGCCGCGCGTACGGAGGCGACCGCCGGTAATGTCATGATGGCGTCGCCGATCCAGTTGGTGCCGCGGAGCAGTATTTTGTCGAGACCCGTCTTAGGCAATTTTACTTTGTTTTCCAGTATCAAGGATTTATCCTCGTATCTCGTATCTCGTGAATCGCGAAATACGCTTCACGAACAACGCTTCACGAATTCCGCTCGGCCTGGCAGGGCTTTGTTTTCCATCGTTGATGCATCCAGAGCCACTGATGGGGATATTTGCGGACATGATCTTCAATGACTTTCGTGTAGTTTTGCGTATTGACCAAAACGTCCCGATCCCGGTCGCCGGTGTTGACTGTTTCCACTTTCGGGCCGATCTCGGTTAAGTATTTGCCGTCGGGCATGCGGGTTGTGAATATCGGCAGAACTGCTGCTCCGGTATGCAGCGCCAGAAGGGCGATACCCGTTGTCGTGCAGGCCGCGCGTCCGAAATAATCAACGAAGACCCCTTCATAGACGGCGACGTTCTGATCGATCAGTAATTTAACGGCTTCTCCCTTTTTCAACAGGCGGAGCAGCGGCCGCATGGCGTTTTCCTTGTGGATGTTGCCAATTCCCAGAGTGGCGCGCACGTAAGTGCTGCCCTCCTCGAGAAAAACACTGTCCAGAATACGGGCCATGAAGACCGGTGGTCTGGAGAGTATCGCCAGCGCGGCGTTGCCGACTTCCCAACTGCCGAAATGAGCGCTGAAAAGTAAAACCCCTTTGCCTTCACGGCAGGCTGCTTCGTAATGCTCCAGCCCCCTGACGGAGACCAGACGATGAATATTGGCCTTATTCACGTTAAGAAGATCGGGAAATTCCAGCATGGACAAGACAAAGTTTGCGGTGGAGGCCTTGACGATTCCTATAATTTCGTCCAGCGATTTTTCGGGAAACGCCCGAGTCAGATTATGAATCGCAATCAACCTGTGCTTGAGCGGCAGATAATAAATCAATCTGGACAACACAAAGGCGACCGATCGTTTGACCCAATGAGGGGTTAAGCGATTGGCGACGATGGCAATCTTTATCGTTTTTTTAGGTTCCATTTACCGAGTCCATCCACTTTGAGCGGCAGATGTCAATCGCTCTACTATAAAGTTTTCGAATGACTGCGAAGAAGTTATTTCCATTTCCATGCGTAAAACGCAAATTATTTTTAAGAATTCAGGATGACTTTGAAGGCGCATGGCGTCTTTTTCCGTGGTCACCAGATAATCGGCCTGCAGACTGAGAAAATTATTTTGTAAGTATTCCAGATCATATCGGCTGTAGGAATAATGATCGGGAAACGGAATAAATGACAGGATCTGCGCTTCAGCTTCGTTCAACAGTTTCTGAAAAGAATCCGGTCTGGCGATGCCGCAAAAGGCACAAACTTTTCTGCCCCGAAGTTCAACGGGCGGCAACGCACTCTGATCAGGTGTGATCATTTCCTTGAACCGGTGAACGGCCAAGAAAACGGGTATGCCGGATGAGCGGGTGATCTCGGCGATATCGGGATTTACAGGCTGTGTTTCATCCACGCGCGTTAGAACGATGCAACCGGCGCGGTGAAGTCCTTCCGGCGATTCGCGCAGTTCACCCCGCGGCAGGAGATGTCCGTTGCCCAGTGGCTTTTCGCCATCGAGCAAAACGATATCGATGTCCCGGAAGATTTTCCGGTGTTGGAATGCATCATCGCAGATCAGCACATTGGCCCCGAATCGATCGATGGCTGCCTGTCCTGTAAGGCTGCGCTTTGCACCGGTGATAACCGGAATAGCCGGCAGCGATCGGGCGATGAGCAGCGGTTCGTCACCGGCGGTTTCGGCATTAAGCAGAATGGTCTTACCGTCGGAAACAACATTGACGGGTTGCGGGTTTTTGCCGCCGTAACCGCGGCTGATCACCACTGGACGGAAACCGTGCTGCTGAATCATTCCGGCGAGTCCGATGACGCAGGGCGTTTTCCCCGTGCCGCCGACGGTGATGTTGCCGACACTGATCACCGGACAGGAAAGTTTGACGGACTTCAGCATCTGTTGATCATAGAGCCGGTTGCGCAGATAGACAATCAGCCGGTAGAGCAGGGATAAAAGATAGAGGATTGCTCTTGTCGGACTGAAGCGGCGAATTGAATCATCATTATTCCAGATCCTTTGCCAATCGATCATTGCCATTTCCTTCGTCTTTGAACTGCAAATTGTACAATCGGTAATATTCGCCTTTTTTAGCCAGCAGAGCTTCGTGATCGCCTTCTTCCACGATCTTCCCGTTCACGAGAGCGATGATGCGGTCGGCATTGCGGATGGTGGAGAGACGGTGCGCGATGACCAGTGTGGTGCGTCCTTTCATCAGGTTATCCAGCGCTTCCTGTACCTCGATTTCCGCTTCCGTGTCCAGTGAGGAGGTCGCTTCGTCCAGAATTAATATGGGCGCATTCTTCAGCAGCGCGCGGGCAATGGAAATTCTTTGCTTCTCCCCGCCGGAGAGTTTGGTCCCCAATTCGCCGATATTACTGTCGTATCCGTCAGGCAATTTCGCGATGAAATCGTGGGCGTTGGCCGCGCGAGCGGCATTGATGATGTCTTCTTCCGTCCTTTCAATGTCACCATAAGCGATGTTGTTTTTAACCGTATCATTAAAAAGGATGGTCTGTTGTGTGACGATGGCGATCTGACGGCGTAGAGATTGCAGCGTAACATCCCGTACATCATGGCCATCGATCAGGACACGTCCTTCGGAAACATCGTAAAAACGGGGAATCAGGTTGACCAGCGACGTTTTTCCGCCACCGCTCATGCCGACAAACGCGACCACCTCGCCCGCCTTGATGGTGAGGTTAATGTTTTTCAGCACGGGTGTGGTTTCATAGCAAAAGGTTACATTTTCCATATGAATACTTTTGCTGATGGGCGGCAGCACAGCGGCATCCGGTTTGTCTTCAATATCCGGCATCCGGTCTATGATATTGAAAATACGGTCGGCGCCGGCAATGCCCTGATTGATGGTATTATTGACATTGGTGAGCCGTTTAGCCGGTTCGTAAAGCATCAGCAGTGCGGCAATAAAAGAGAAGAAAGTGCCGGGTGTGGAATTGCCCTGGACGACGTTGTATCCGCCGTAAAAAATGACGGCGGCAATTCCCACTCCACCCAGAAAGTCCATGAGGGGGCTCGTAATGGAATTGACGGAAACGGCTTTTATGTAATGTTTGAACAGCCTTTCATTTTCTGCGGCGAATCTCTTGTTTTCGTATTGTTCCATGCCGAATGCTTTGACAATGCGGGTTCCGGAAATGGTTTCCTGTAAAAGAGAGTTCAAGGTCCCCATCGTGATTTGTGTGGACGTTGTCACCTTGCGCATTTTTCTGCCAAACAAGGTAATGGGATAGATGGCCAGCGGAAAAACAACCATCGCGATGAGCGCGAGTTTCCAGTCCGTGTAAAAGATCACGCCGACCAGACACACCAGCATGAAGCTGTCTTTGACCAATGCAGTCACTGCTTCCGATGAAGCGGTTTGAACGGACTGAACATCATTCGTAATCCGCGACATCAAAAGGCCGGTGGAATGTCCGGCAAAAAAAGACAAGGATTGTTTCTGAATTTGCTCGTAGAGTTTGTTGCGTAAATCCGCAACGATGCGCAGGCCGATGGAATTCATTAAAATGTTCTGTCCGTAGTTGCACAATCCTTTAAACAGAAAAATGGCGATGATGGCAAAGGGGATCCATTTCAGCGCTGAAATATCCTTTCTGACGAAAATTTCGTCAACGGCCGGCTTGGCAATCAGCGGCAGAGCGGATTGCAAGCCTCCTGCAATCAACATGCAAACTGCGGCAAAGAGAAAGCGCAGATAATACTTCTTGGCCATTAACAACAATCTATTGAAAGTTTCCATCTTTGTTCCTATAGCATATCACAGGCGATTTTTGCCGCTCGTCCGGCGGCGCCCGGTTCACCCATTTTAGAGCGGATGTCCTGAAGCTCGGTGATCATTTCCTGCTTTTTCTCATGGTTTAATAGAATAGCCAGCGCCTCGGACGCAATACGCTGCCCGTTAACATCAGACTGAATCAACTCCGGTGCGATTGTTTTACCCGCAATAATATTAACCAGCCCCATGTGTTGTACGCTGATAAACATTCTGCCGATCAGCTCCGAAAAAAGCGAGACCTTGTAAATGATAATCATCGGGACGCCCAGTAAACCGGTTTCCAGTGTTGCTGTTCCCGATGCCACGATGGCCAAATCAGCGGAAGCAATAACATCGTAGGTTTTGCCGGCAATCACTTTAATCTTAACGGGAGAATTTTTGCTGATATCGGATATAATTTTTTCTTCAAGGGTATCAGCCAGCGGCAGAACAAATTGCGCTCCGGGTATTTTTTGCGAAATAATTTCAGCGGCCAGCAGCATCTCCGGCAGCAATTTCGTGACTTCCGACAACCGGCTGCCCGGTAAAAGCGCGATGGTCGTTTCGTTTGCGGGAACACCAATTTTATTTCGCGAATCCTGCTTTGTATAATGCGGTTTGACCATATCAACTAAAGGATGGCCGACATAATGGACGGTGTATCCTTTAGCAGCATAGGTATTGACTTCAAAAGGGAAAATAACGGCCATTCTATCGACCAATCTTTTGATCTGCTCGATTCTCCCCCCGCGCCAGGCCCAGACTTTTGGGCTGATATAGTAGAAGACCTTTATGCCTTTCTTCTTCGCTGCCTTGGCTAAACGGAGATTAAAGTCGGCATAATCAATTAAAATAACAAGATCAGGTCGATTGTCGTCCAGGGATTTTTTCATCATAGCGAGAATTTTTAATATACTTCTCAATTTAGAAACGATCTCGGTTATTCCCATGACAGCCATCGAGGCATTATTGACCAGAAGATTTACGCCCGTCTTTTCCAACTGGCTGCCGCCGATACCGTAGAAATTGAGCGAAGGATTAATTTTAGACATTTCGCGGACAAGAGCCGCACCATGCATGTCGCCGGATGCTTCACCGGCAACAATCATGATCGTTTTTGTTTTCCTGCTCCCCATGGTCGCTGCGACGGCTGGATTTATTTCTTTAGGAGGCATATTTTTTCACGTCGGCCATTATCTTTATTTAAATTTCCAGATGCCCGTTAGCGGCAGACGCCTCTTTCCGAGGTTTTGATGAAATTTATGAAATACCGGACTTCCGGCAAATCCTCTACTTCATTTTGCGCTTTCGAAAGCGCGGCTTCCAGAAGCAAGTCGGAGCGGAAGATGATCCGGTAAGCATCTTTAAGGGCTTTGATGGTTTTTTCCGGAAAATCGCGCCGCTGAAGGCCGATGATGTTCAGCCCGAACAACTTGGCGTGATTACCGTTCGCCAGGGTATAAGGGGGAATATCCCTGGCGACGCCTGATGCGCCGCCGATAAATGAATGAGCCCCGATCCGGGTGAACTGGTGGACGCCCGTCAGCCCGCTGATAATGGCGTAATCTTCGACATGAATATGGCCGGCCAGTGTGGCCACATTGGACATAATGATATGATNNATATCGGCCAGCGTTGAGCGATGGATCGTTACAAATTCCCGGATGGTGTTGAAATTGCCGATGACCACACGCGTTTTTTCGCCGCCGAATTTCAAATCCTGCGGCGGAGCGCCGATCGAACAAAATTGGAATATGCGGCAGCCCTCGCCGATATGGGTATAATCATCGATGACGGTATGGGGTCCGATCACAGTGTTTTTGCCGATCTTGACCTCGCTGCCGATGATACTGTAGGGGCCGATTTCCACGCCGTCTTCCAACCGGGCATCCGCCGCGACAATAGCTGTGGGATGAATTTTCATTTTTTATCTTCACCTGTTTTATTTATTTTTGCTTCAAGCTGTGCCACTTGTTTGATCAGTTGTTCCAATTTGACGCGCATTTGCGGAAGTTTGGTCTTGCTGGCTTCGACTTTCAGCCATTCCCTGAGGGGCAGAAACGGCGTTCCGCCGCCAACCTGGCCCGCGGGGATGCTCTTGTGTATGCCGGATGATGCGCCGATCATGACGTGGTCTCCAATGGAAATATGCCCGACAATGCCGACCTGCCCGCCCATCATGACACTCTTTCCGATTTTCGTGGACCCTGAAATGCCGGTCTGTGCGGCAATGACCGTATTTTCGCCGATGACGACATTATGTGCGACCTGAACAAGGTTGTCAATCTTCACATTCCGTTGAAGCCACGTTTTCCCCAGCGTGGCCCGGTCCACGGTCGTATTGGCGCCCAGCTCCACGTCATCATCGATTTGAACGATGCCGATCTGGGGAATTTTGGCGTTGTCCCTGCCGGGGACGGCAAAGCCGAAACCGTCTCCGCCGATGACGACGCCCGAGTGAAGGATCACTCGCTTGCCGATGACTGAGCGGGCGTAAACGCTGACATTGGCGTAAAGGATGGAATCTTCGCCCACAGACGCGTTTTGGCCGATAAAGACGCCCGGATAGAGGACTGCGCCTTTTTCAATGCAGGCGCCTCGGCTGATGAACGCCCGTGGCATAACGGTCGCCTCCGGTGAGACCCGGGCTCCCTCTTCGATATAAGCGTCCGGATGGATGCCGGCCGGGCCGTGATCGACCGGATAAAACACGGTCAGAAGTTTTCCGAATGCCGCGTAAGGGTCGTCCACGATGATCAGATTCTTATCCGGTTCGACGGTTCCCGGCGGGGCAAGGATGGCCGCCGCCCGCGTGGTTTTCAGCAGTTTAAAATACTTGGGATTGGCGACAAACGTCAGATCATTTTCACCCGCCTCGTCAATCGGCTGGATGTCGCTGACCATTCTTTTTTCATCGCCCCGGACCGTGCCGCCGATCATGGCGGCTATTTCAGAAATACTTTTCTTCATCTTATGCCGCGAAAGTTATTTCTTTGCGCCTTGCGCTTTGTTGAAATCTTCAATGACTTTCCTGCTGATGTCATTGGCCTTGTCGTGATAAGGCATCGGCATGGTGCTGATATCCAGAATTAAAGTATATTTTTCCCTTTCAGCAATGGTCCGGACCACTTTCAGTATTTCGGGAATCAGTTTCTGCGAATATTCCTGATCGCGCTTCTGAAGTTCTTTGTTGGTGTCATCGACGAGGATCTGGTAATCCCGCATTTTCCTCTGATAGGCGGCTTCCTTGTCGCTGCGGGCGCTCGCCGTCATTACGGCGCCTTGTTTGTCCAGTTCGTCTTTGAGTTTCTTTACCTCGTTTTCCGCGGCTTTGATGCCTTCCTGTTTCTTCTCCAGAAACTTTTTGAAATCCTCGGCTGCTTTTTTGCCGGCCGCCGAGCCCTGGATGATCTGCTGCATGTTGATAAAACCGATCTTATCGGCGGCAAAGGACGTGTTCGTCCAGACAAAAATAAGCAGCACCAGTCCTGTAATCAAAAAAATATTTTTTTTCATTAAAAAATCTCCTCTCTGTTGGTTGGTTGGTTTATCATTAAGTTATCAAAGTTATCTTCGCTATCCTGTTACATGAACATGCCGATGGTGAATTCAAAACGGCCCGTGGAGTCGTCGTTCAAACCCTTGCGATCCAGCACGTAGCCATACTCCAGCCGCAGGGGGCCGATAGGTGAATACCAGCGAATGCCCGCACCGCAAGTCATTCTTAAGTCGTCCGGATAGTAACCGCCGTTCCAGGTATTGCCTGCGTCGTAAAAGAAAACGCCTTTCATGCCTGCGTCTTTAATGAGGGGGAAAACGAGCTCCAGACTGAAGGTAAGCATCGTGGTACCGCCGATGACGTCGCTGGTCCCCGGATTGATCGGACCGACATAGCGCAAACCACGCAAAGAATTGATGCCGCCCAGGACGTATCTTTCGTAAATCGGGATTTTGTCGTCACTGTCGTCATTGTTCTGCAGAAACCCGATCTGGCCTTTCGCACCGAATACAATGTCCCAGAAGAGCGGGTAATAACCGGCGACGGTACCGGAATATTTTGTAAACTCCGTATTGCCGCCCAGCGGGACGCCGGCATGTCGCACGCCGGTGCTGGCCTTGATTCCTTTGGTGGGAAACATCATGTCGTCGGTCGTATCGTAGACGAGACTGAAGGAGACGGAACTGGTCGTTCTTTCGCCTTCCTGAGCCTTGATATAGGAAGAGGCGGTGATCTGATTAATGTCCATGATATTGTCGATACTGAACTTATAGCCGACATAGCCGATAATTTTCTTCCAAACGGGATACCCCCAGGTTGCGCCGATGCCTTTCGTATCCAGCGTATAGGAATCATATTCCTTTTTATATTTCCAGAGGTCCGCTTTAAACCACAGCGGCAGATCAAAAAGCCAGGGTTCGGTAAAGGACAGTTCGTAATTATTTGTTGTGGAGCCGAGCGACGCTTTCAGGCTCATGGTCTGCCCGTAGCCCAGAAAATTCTGCTGGACGACCTGAGCCATGATCACCGCCTGATCCACCGCGCTGTAGCCGGCGCCCACCATGAACATCCCCGTGTTTTTTTCTTTCACCCGGATATTAATGTCCACCTTATTGTCCGGCGCCTTTTCCGTCTGGAAATCAACCTCTTCAAAATAACGCAGCTGATTTAAATTGTTATAGCTGTTTTTCAGTTTGCTCGATGAATACAAGTCCCCTTCCACGATGGACAGCGACCGGCGGATCACTTTGTCGCGGGTGATGGTGTTGCCGGAAATACCAATACGTGCAATATAAACAAGTTCGCCTTTCGTCAGCGTGAAGTTCAAATCCACCAGTTGTTCTTTTTCATGGGTGGCGACTTTGGGATTGACGTCGGCATTGGCATAACCTTCATCGTTGGCGGCCAGCGTGATCGTCTCCATATCCTTCATGATCGCTTCCCGGCTGTAATGGTTGCCCGTTTTGGTCTTTAACTGCGCATATAAATCGGCCCGGGTTTTTTCCAGATAATCTCCGGAAATTTCCACCTTGCCGATTTTGAAGCGTTTGCCTTCCCGGACCGTGATCTTGATGTAAATGCCCTTGGCGTCGTATGTGATGACCGGCTCGCCGATTTGGGCGTTTACAAAACCGTTGTTGAAGTAAAAAGCGGTCAATTTTTGAACATCCTGTTTAAGCTGAAGCGTCTGCAGGATGCCTGTGTCCGTAATAAACCCCAGCAGGGTGCGCTCCGTCGTGGTCATCATGTTGACCAGTTCTTTGGTGGTGAAGGACTCGTTTCCCTCAAACGTGATGGAGCGGATGTAAACCCGGTCGTTCTCTTTAATATCCAGAATCAGGACGATGTCTTTCTGGCCGTCTTTTTCCAGGCGGTCTGCTATTTCGGCGTTGTAGTAGCCCTTGGTGTCGTAAAGCGCCTTGATCTTCTGAATGTCTTCCTTGATTTTTTCGGGATTGAGGCTCTGCCGGGTCTTGACGGTCATGACGCCCAGAATGTCATCCTTATCCAGTTTTTTGTTGCCGATCAGCCGGATCTCCGATATCAGGCCCTTTTCGACAACGGTGAAGGTCAGCACCTTGCCCTGTGGCTCCGTTGTGACGCCGGCGCTGACATCCAGAAAAAACCCCATTTTGAAGATGGCCTTAATGTCCTCGGTAATGTCGTTTTCGGAAAGCGGATTGCCGGGCTTGCTTTTCAGCTTTTGTTTGATGGCGTCCGCTCCGATCTTGCGATTGCCCGTGATATCAATGCGAACAATTTTTTCCAAGAGCCCCGTGCGGTCCAGTATTTCCTTTTTCAGATCACCCGCCAGCGTCCCGTGTCCCTCTGATCCTTTGCCCTGAACCGACACAGCCGGCAAGGTTTTCATTTGAGCGATATCGATAATTTGCACATCAACATTCAGCGTATCGCCGAATTGCGTGATGCTGCCCATGACCACATAATCCGCTCCCAGGGTCTTTCCCGCCGCCGCCGCCTCGTCTTTGCTCAAAACGGCTTTGCTTTGGGCAAAATCACCCGCCGCCACCATTTGAAGTTTCTTTTCCCGCTGGAATTCATGAAGCAGACTTTTGTAAACGGATTCCTTAAGCGCGGCGCTCTCGGCGCTGGCGTGAACGTCAAAAGGCAGAATGCATATTTTTTTGAGATCTTCAGCCCGGGCTTCCGTCANNAGCGCGCGGGCGATGGCCACGCGCTGCTGTTCTCCCCCGGAGAGTTCGCCCGGTTTGTGTTTCAGGCGATGTTCCAGTCCGACGTCCTGCAAAAGTTGCGATGCTTTATCCAGCGCCTGCTTTCTGCCAAGTCCGCCGATCAGCGCCGGCATCATGGCGTTTTCCAGTGCGGTGAATTCCGGCAGCAGATTGTTGAACTGAAACACAAAGCCGATCGTCTTGTTGCGGAACGCGGCGATTTTCTTTTCACGCCACTCGAAAACATTATGGCCGGCAATCGAAAGCGTGCCTGCCGTCGGATGATCCAGCGTGCCGAGAATGTGTAT
>DNYQ01000250.1 GCA_003506745.1 Syntrophaceae bacterium | reverse complement strand
TAAAGCGACTGCAGCGCCGTCTGGTCCGCTTCGACGGCGGCGCTAAGCTCGGCCATCTGTTTTTCACAGGCCACGATTTCTTCGCTCTTTCGCGCGACTTCGCTTTCATTGACGTTCAAATCATTCTGGAGGCGCGCGATGGTTCTCAGATCCGCTTCCTTCTTCTCCGCTCCGGCAGCCAGGAGGACTTTTTTCTCCGTGATCATTTTCTCCTGCGCGGCAATTGAAGCCCGCGACTGCTGACGGCGGCTGTTGAAGGCGGAGATGATTTCGTTGAGTTCCTTTTCCAGTGCTTCTTTCTGAAGAATTTCCCCCTGTATCTCCTGTAATTTTTGCTTCGCTTCGGCCTCTTCCGTTTTAATGTTCTGACGGTTGTATTCCAGGACGGCGATTCTCTGCGTCAATCTTTTCGTTTCATCTTCGAAACGTTCCATATCCTTTTTCCGGCCGTTGATTTCTATTTCCAGCCGGTGCACGCTGTTTTTTAATTCGGTCAGCTCTTCATCCAGGCCGGCAATCGACGAAACAAGCTGCTTCTTTTCCTGGAGCTGATCTTCCAGCTCGACGGAAAGTTCTTGGACTTCCCTGGCCAGCTCCGCAATTTCTCTTTTTGTCGCCAGCAGGCTTTTCTCCACCGCCGATCCGCTGCCGCCCGTCAACACGCCGTTCGGACTGATGGTGTCGCCTTCCGGGGTTACAAAAGTGCCCCGAAACCCGTTTTTCTTCCATAAATTGATGCCGGTTTCAATGGACGGCGTCAACAGAACATCCCCCAGCAGGCAATCGGCAATCTGTTGGAATTCGTCCTGAACAACCACCTTCTGCAGCAGGGGCTCCGCTTCCTGGAGATGCTCGGCACTGTATGTTTTTGCATAGTTACCGCGCAGTTCGAACGGCACAAAACTGCCCCGCCCCAACTGATAATTTTTCAAATAATCAATGGCCCGGACGCCTTCTTCCTGATTCTTAACAACAACATACTGCAGTTTGTCGCCCAGAACCGCTTCCACCGCCGATTCATATTCACGCGGGACGTTGATATGGTCGGCGACCACGCCGTAAAACGTGTCCGGATTTTCCTGCTTTTCAATGACCTTTTTCACGCCCTCGTTGGACCATTTAAAAGCGGCCTCGAATTCCGAAAGCGACTGCAGACGCGACGATTTGCCGCCCGCCTCTTCCTTGATCTGCATGATGCGTTCTTCGACCCTCTGCAAATCCGCTCTGTCTTTTTCCAGGGCGTCGGCGGTTGTTTCTTTCTCGCGCGTCAGCCTTTTAACTTCTTCTTCTTCCGCCGCCAGACCCCCGGTAAGCGCGCGCAGTTTATCCGTCAGCTCGGCCAGCCGGCTTTTATCCTGTTCAATTTCGTTGATTTCCCGCTCTTCGCGCTTCCGGAAATCCTCCATGTTTTTGTTGAGACTCGCAACGATGTTTCCGAATTTGGCCAGATCCTGCATCACGTCGATGTAACGGATTTTATGCTCTTCCAGGCGGGCGTTGATTTCCTGATCGGCTTCCAGCATTCCCTGAACCTGCTTTTGGCCTTCATCCAGTTCCTGCTCAAGCAGGGCCATCTGACGGAAGGCGTCCTCCGATTTTCTTTGCAGAGTTTCGATCTCCACGGTCAGGCCGGCCTTCCTGTGCCCCATGGAATCGATTTCGGCCTGATTTTTCTGCTTGCGGTCCGAGGCCTCCGTCATCCGGCGGCGTGAAAACTCGATATTCTTTTCTTTAATGTTAATCGAATTTTTAATTTCATAGAGTTCGGTTTGACGGCGGCCGATTTGCTCGTCTTTTTCCAGGAACGTCGCCTTCATTTCATTCAGGGCCGATTCCCTGGCTTCCATTTGCGCCAGGACGGCATCCGCCTCAGCGGCGATGGAAGCGCGCGCGTCCTGCAGGCCGGCATTTTTACCGGCCAGTCTGGCATAGCCCTGCTGGGACAAAACCAGTTCCGTCTCCCGCATGCGTGATTTGACTTGTTTGTATTGTTCAGCTTTTTTGGCTTGCCTCGTGATGGCATTTAGCTGGGACTTGACTTCCTTGTGAATATCGTTGAGGCGCAGGACATTCTGTTTGGTGGCCTCCATTTTGCGAACGGCGGCATCTTTGCGGCTTTTGTATTTGGACACACCGGCGGCGTCTTCGATAAACAAGCGGCGGTCTTCCGGCTTGGCTTCCACAAGAGTTGACACGGCTCCCTGTTCAATCAGGGAATACGTTCGGGCGCCGATCCCCGTCCCCATAAAGAACTCTTTGACGTCCAGCAGACGGCAGGGCACGCGGTTGATGCAGTGTTCGCTTTCACCGTCCAGGACAACTTTGCGCGAAATGGATACTTCCGTCAATTCGCCGTAAACGCCCGGAAAGGTCGATCCGTCGCGCGCCAGCGTCATGACGACTTCCGCCATGCTGACGGGAGCGGCGTCTTCGCTGCCGTTGAAAACCACGTCATCCATTTTCTTCCCGCGCAGCGCTTTGACCCGCTGCTCGCCCATCACCCAGCGGATCGCATCGACGGCATTTGATTTTCCACAGCCGTTGGGCCCGACAACCGCATTGACCCCTTTGGAGAAATCAATGACGACCTTGTCGCGGAAAGATTTGAAACCCGTTATTTCCAGACGTTTTAGCTTCATAAAGCATCTTCAATGAAATGGCTTAAATTTTGGTCAAGCCTAACAAAAGATATTTCCTTTGTAAAGCGAAAATACAACAAAATGTATTCGTGAAAAAACCATACCACAACATATAGTGCTTTGATCAATCCATTCGATTTGACGGCAAGGAGGGGTTGAAAANNATAGAAAATTATCAATAATTCTAAAGCCATGGCGCTTTATGACCAACTTTTTACAATTCGAACAAACCGTATTTTCGCCCTCATCCCCCGGCACATTACCGCTGTAAACATACTTCAATCCGGCTTCTTTTCCGATCAGGCACGCGCGATGCAGGGAGTCGATAGGGGTTGAGGGCGTCTCCAGTCTCTTGAACTGTGGGTGGAACCTGCTGATATGCCAGGGGGTTTCCGCTCCCAGGCTTAAAATAAAAGCGGCGATATCCTTTAGTTCTTCGGTCGAATCGTTCAATCCCGGGATAAGCAACGTGGTGATCTCCAGCCAGATGCCCCGCTCCTTCATTTTTTTCAGACTGTCTAAAACGGGCTTGAGTCTTGCGCCGCATTGTTTTTTATAAAATTCGTCGCGAAAGGATTTTAAATCCACATTGGCGGCGGCAAGATAAGGAGCAATGACATCAACGGCCTCCGGGGTCATAAAGCCATTGGTCACGAAAACATTTTGCAGACCGTCCCGGCAGGCGATTTTTGCGGTTTCCAGGGCGGTCTCCAGATAAACGGTCGGCTCCGTATAAGTATAAGCAATGGTTTTACAATGACTGTTCTTGGCGCGTTCAACAATGGTCGCCGGCGCGGTGTCTTCGCCCATGATCATGAGCGTGGATCGGGGCATTTGCGATATTTCATGGTTCTGACAGAAGTCACAGCTGAAATTGCAGCCGACCGTGGCAATGGAATAGGAACGCGACGCGGGATGCACATGGAAAAACGGCTTTTTTTCAATAGGATCAACCTGCTCGGCAATCAGCGTCCCGAAAACAAGGGAATACAGGATGCCGTCTTTATTTTCCCGCACACCGCACAGGCCGCGCCGGCCCGCGTTGATTTTGCACCGGTGAGCGCACAGCGCGCATTGCACCCGGGAATCGGTCAGTTTCTCATAAAGCAGCGCCTCCCGGATCATCGATCTCCCTTCCGCAGCATGCCCCGAACGGCTTCTGGAGCCGTGGCGCGCGTTTTCGCTTTCATCTCAAATGAATTCATGATGGGATTTTGCACCGTTCGATAGGTATAGCGGACGGGAAATACCATTCCGGCAAACGCCCCCATCGGATTTTTCTTCATGGAGAAAAGCTCTTCCAGCTCCGAAAAAAATGTGTAAAACGGCGCCGGAAGATAGATCACGGACCCCCACGCGACGGAAGCCGACGCCATGGTTTTGTTGATGATGGATTGCATTTCGCCGATGGTGAAGAAACGCATGTCAAACGTGGCCGGAAAGCCGAAAAGCTTCCGCACGGCCCGCTCGGTCCCGACCAGGGAATGCTTGTTAAAAAAGCCGATAAAGACGCGATTGCGGCTGACCCTCACGGCTTCCGCAAGGACTCTTTGCGGATCATCATTGCTCTGCAGGCCGTTGATGATGGTCACCACGTCGAATTCATCATCGGAAAAAGGAAGATCGGTTACGGCGCCAGGAATCAATTCGCATCGCTCGCCAAGTTTTTGGCGGGCCAGATCCAGAGCCCTGGCGGATGGGTCCACGCCGGTCAGGACGCATTTTTTTTGCTGGAACAGGCGCAAATAATTCCCCGTCCCGCACCCCACGTCCAGCAGGGATTCGCCGGCGACGGGCGACACCAGATTCAGAATCAACTTTTCCTGCCGAGAAAATATGTAACGGCCCTGTTCTGTTTCCAGCCAGGCATCGCCTGATCTGGCCTGGAGCGGATCGAAAAACATGGCGCCACACCTCACCCAAAACGCAATGGTTCAGCCGCCGATATCCGACATGTCCCGGTGGCATTTCTTCAAATGTCTGTCCGTGCAATCCAGGTCGTGCCTTTGGGGCTTCAGCAGGATCGCCTCACGGATCAGACCGGCCAGTTCATCGTCACCACAATGGCGACTGAGCGCCTCCCTCAGATCGATTTCCACATCGTTGAGCAAGCAGGCGCGCAATTTTCCGTCCGCCGTTAAACGCAGGCGGTTGCAGGTCGAACAAAAATGATCGCTCACCGGATTGATAAAACCGATCTCGCCTAATCCCCCATTAACTCTGTATATTTTAGCGGGACCATCTGATTTGTTTCGCTTTCCCGTCAAGGGCTCAAGTTTGAAGTGTTTGCAAATTCTGTCGAAAATTTCATTCGTTGATAGAAATGCCTCCGGTTGGCTGGCATTGACCTCGCTGACCGGCATGATTTCAATAAAACGAACCTGAAAAGGTTTGGAAAACGCCAGCCGCGCGAAATCAAGCGCCTCATTATCATTGAAGCCTTTTATTAAAACGGTGTTGATTTTAATGGGGGCAAAGCCCGCCTTTTCCGCGGCGGCAATCCCGTTAAACACGTCNNCCCGGCAAACTCAACAAAACCGCGGCGGACAAGCGGTTCGCCGCCGGTCAAACGGACCTTGATCAATCCCATTTTAACCGTCTGAGAAACAACGCGGAGAATCTCTTCATACCGGAGAATGTCGGCATGGCCCTTGAGCGAAATGCCTTCCTTGGGCCGGCAATAGGTGCAGCGCAAATTGCATCGGTCCGTAATGGAAACCCGCAGATAATTGATGTCCCTGTCGTAATGATCCAGCATGATGTAAACCTGACGGCTCTTTTATTTTCCTGACCGACGTTTAATAACATAAACCCTCCCACAAAACAACTGATACCCCGTTGGCGTCAAAGGATAACAAGAACAAAAGTGAAATGTTTCTTGACAGGACACTCTTTCTCGTTTAAACAAAAATCAATTGCGTTTCCTGCCTGTTGTCGAACCATAGATTACGTCAGCGTAAGGCAAAACAACCTGGAGTTATGATGGACAAGGTCCCTATTACCAAAGAGGGTTTCGACAAATTAAAAAAGGATTTAGAAACGATCAAAAACGTTTCCATTCCGGAAAATATCCGGGATATTGAAGTCGCCCGGGCGCATGGCGATCTTTCTGAAAACGCGGAATACGCAGCGGCTAAAGAACGGCAATCCTATTTGCACGGCAAACTTCAGGAGCTGGAAAACAACCTGGCTTCCTGCAACATCATCGTTTTGAAAGGCATCCAAAGTGACAAAGTTGTTTTCGGGTGCTTTGTCACCATCGCCGACAGCAACGGGGGAGAAGAAATAAAATATCAATTGGTCGGACCCTTCGAATCGGACATCAATCAGAACAAAATATCCGTGACATCCCCCATCGGCCGGGCATTGATCGGGAAAAGAATCGATAATGAAATCAACGTGAACACGCCCGGCGGNNGCAGCTCCTGTTGAAGAGAGCTGCCTTTTCTTACCTATATGGAGACAGATTAGTTTGTCGAAAGCTTATCGGCAACACTAATCCGGTTAATCGCGCGGGCAAGCGCCAAACGCATTTTTTCGTACTCTTCCTGCTCCTTGGCCAATTGCGACAAACCAGCCTCTGCCCTTTCTTTTGCTTTAATCGCTCTGTCCTTGTCAATGGCATCGGCTCTTTCCGCCGTTTCAATCAATACGGTAACCTTGCTCCCCGTTATTTCCGCATACCCGGTATTCACGGCATAATCCACCTTCTTGCCGGCGGCAAAAAAATAAAGCGCTCCGATATCCACAGAGGTCAGGAAGGGCTCATGGCCCCGCAACACGCCAAATTCACCTTCGGTTCCCGGGATGGTCACTTCATCCACACTTCCGGAGAAAATGATCTTTTCCGGCGTTACCACTTCAAGAATTAATTCTTCCGACATTGAAATCCTCGCTTATCAGGACAGCTTCGCAGCTTTTTCTATGGCTTCTTCGATCCCGCCGACCATGTAGAAAGCCTGCTCGGGTAAGTCATCGTGCTTGCCTTCCAGGATCTCCTTGAATCCCCGGACGGTGTCGGGAACGGAAACAAATTTCCCTTCCGTTCCTGTAAACTGCGCGGCAACAAAGAAGGGCTGAGACAGGAATCGCTGAATCTTTCGCGCGCGGCTGACGGTCAGCTTATCGGCTTCAGAAAGTTCGTCCATCCCCAGAATGGCAATGATGTCCTGCAAATCTCTATATTTCTGCAACGTCACCTGGACCTGTCTTGCAACCTGATAATGGTCTTGGCCTATAACATTAGGATCAAGAATTCGCGACGTTGAATCCAGAGGATCCACCGCGGGATAAATGCCCAGTTCCGCGATCGGACGGGACAAAACGACGGTTCCGTCAAGATGCGCAAAGGTGGTTGCCGGCGCCGGATCGGTCAAGTCGTCGGCGGGAACATACACGCACTGAACGGCTGTAATCGAGCCTTTGTTGGTGGACGTGATGCGTTCCTGCAATTCACCGAGGTCCTGGGCCAGTGTCGGTTGATAACCCACGGCCGAAGGCATGCGTCCCAGCAAAGCGGAAACTTCAGAGCCGGCCTGCGTGAAACGGAAAATGTTGTCGACGAACAAAAGCACGTCCTGACCTTCGATATCGCGGAAATATTCCGCATTGGCCAGAGCGGTCAAAGCAATTCTTGAACGGGCTCCGGGCGGTTCAGTCATCTGTCCGTAAATCAAAGCGGCCTGTTTGATGACGCCTGATTCCAGCATTTCACGATAAAGGTCGTTTCCTTCACGGGTTCTTTCACCCACACCGGCAAACACGGAAATACCGCCGTGGTGCATAGCAATGTTATGAATCATTTCCATCATAACGACGGTCTTGCCGACGCCTGCGCCTCCGAACATGCCCATTTTACCGCCGCGGGGGAAGGGAACCAGAAGATCAATAACCTTAACACCCGTTTCCAGAACGTGCACGGATGTATCCTGCTCCATGAATGTCGGAGATAGACGGTGAATCGGCATGTGAGTCTCAGCATTAATGGGTCCCAGACCATCCACGGGGCGGCCCACAACGTTCTGAATCCTGCCGAGGCATGATTTGCCGACGGGAACGGTAATCGGCGCTCCCGTATCTTTGCATTTCATGCCGCGAACCAGACCATCGGTAACATCCATGGCGATACAGCGGACAACGTTGTCGCCCAAATGCTGCGCCACTTCGACAACCAGATTATCTTCATTGTCGTTGAT
>DNYQ01000234.1 GCA_003506745.1 Syntrophaceae bacterium | reverse complement strand
AAAGGCGAGATCGAGTCGGGCAAGCCGGTGGCCGACCACCAGAAGGCCTATGACGACTTTCTCATCCAGAAGACAACCCCCAAGCGCGGACTGCAGGTTTCTTTCAACTCGGAGGCGGTGAGCCAATACATCAGCCGCTACGCTGGTTTCCAGGCGCTGCTCTCCAACGGGATCAAGGATCCGGTGGAAGCCATGCGGGTCTACCGCGACAAGGATGCGGTGGAGAAGTGCTTCGACGACCTGAAGAACTCGCTCGACATGAAGCGGCTGCGGATGCATACGTCGGCGACCGTAGACGGAAGGCTTTTCGTGCAGTTCATAGCTCTGATTCTCATCAGCGCGATACGCAAGGAGATGCGCTCATCGGAACTCATCGAGAAATACACGGTGCGCGAACTGCTGCAGGAGATGAAGACGTTGACTAAGGTTAAATATTCTGAGAAGTACGGTCATATCCTCACAGAGGTGACCAAGGCGCAGCGGGATATTCTCAAAGCCTTGGATATCCAACTCCCTGCCATGGCATAGTTATAATTTCTTCGGGAAATTAGGATACATGGGACAGGCCAACGATGATGATATTTTGTCTATTTACCGAAAAAGCGCCAGAGTGATTCCGATTAACAAAACTGGTAAGAAACTGGTAACGCTTTTTGAGGGGTCAAAAAATGCTAAGTAATCGAAATTACTTAGCTATTTTGGTGGAGGCGGCGGGAATTGAACCCGCGTCCGAAAACCTTCCGCTGGAGCTTCTACGTGCGTAGCCTTCGTTTTAGAACCTTCACGCTGGCTTGCTCCCTAAGGCCGGATCTCACCGCGCTATCCTGTAAGGTTTCGCCGCCCTCCCCCAGGCATGAAGTTTGGCTATCCTGTCTTTAATGACGTTCCAGTTCAGCCGACAGGCAGGCCTTGTGGAACGTTAGCCGTCTAAGCGGCTAAAGCGTAATCGTAGTTGTCTGCGATTATATGTTTCCTACCTGTTTAACGAGGCCTGTAGGAACCTCGGCACGCTTCTACAACTTCAAATGTCCCCGTCGAAACCGTTACGCCCCCTTATTTATATTTGAGGATAATATAGACAGTTATTGCATTTTTGTCAAAGGAAACCTGCTTTCGATGATACCATCGCCCATGCTTGTCAAAGACATCAGCAATATCGGCCTGATTCGTGTTTTTTCCTCTCTTTTTTCTTTTCCGCCAGTCTCATTTGCCGCCTTTCCTCCGCCTCCGCGTTGCGATGTCGGTCGTCATCCGTTTCCAGTATTAACGGCGGCAGTTGTATCGGCCGCTTATCGACATCCAGCGCCACAAAGGTCAGATAAGCGGAACCGGTATGGCGTTTTGCTCCGGTAATCGGATTTTCGGCCTCCACACGGACGCCGACCTCCATGGATGTCTTTCCGACAAAATTGACGGATGCTTTAAGAATTAAAAAATCTCCAACGTAAACAGGATGGTGAAAATCCATGCGGTCAATGGACGCCGTTACCACATGCGCCCGCGCGTGGCGTGTAGCTGCAACACCGCCGGCCGTGTCAATCAGCTTCATAATGTCACCGCCATGAACATTGCCGGCCGGATTGGCGTTTTCCGGATTCATGACCTGTCCCATAATTACTCTGCTTTCGCTGATTCTTTTGCCTTCCATAGACGTCCTATACTTTGATTTGTTTGGTTTTAAAATCCCGGGCTAGTGTGCGGCGCTCTTCACGTTGCTTGATATCCTCGCGGCGGTCATACAACTTTTTACCTTTGCCGATACCGATTTCAACCTTGACCATGCCATTTTTGAAATAGAGTCTGAGCGGCACAAGCGCCAATCCCTTTTCCCGCGATTTGCCATAGAGCTTTTTGATCTCCCGTTTATGCAGGAGAAGTTTGCGCATCCTGAGCGGATCATGGTTGGAGCGGTTCCCGTGATCGTAGTGGCTGATGTGCATTTCGCGAAGATAAACTTCGTTATCCTGTACGACGGCATAACTGTCTTTCAAGTTGGCCTTGCCGGCGCGCAGCGCCTTCACTTCCGTCCCGGACAAAACCATGCCAGCTTCGTAAATATCGCCAATGTCGTAATTGAGGCGCGCTGTTTTATTGGACGCAATCAGTTTTTGTGCCGTGTTTTCTTTTGCCATGTATCAATTTTACCTCAAAGCGACATTAAATCCATTTATTTTTTCGGAAAGGTAGGCAAATAGTCCTGTTTAACATGGTTCATGGCCTTGAATATATTGTGCCGGATGCAGGGATTTTCCCGTTCCAGTTCGTTTAAGAGTTTTTTCACATACATCCTTCTGGAATTTTCGCTGGTAGGACATGCATTTTTAATCACTGTAAATTGTCGCTCACGGCTGTATTTTTTGACCAGCTCTTCACGCAAATAAGCCAACGGGCGGATAATATGCAGCACACCGCCAAATATACTCTGATTGGGCATCATCGTACTGATTTCCCGTCCGTAAAACATGTTGATCAGCAGCGTTTCGATAATATCGTCACGATGGTGGGCAAAAGCAATCTTGTTGCAGCCTTTTTCCTGCGCAATTTCAAAAATTCTTTTCCGGCGCAGACGCGAGCACAAAAAGCAGGGATTTTTCCGGTTGAAATCGGAGTGCGCCAGCAGCCCAATGTCCGTTTTTTCCATGACATAGGAGTATTGATGTTCCCGAAAATATTGATCCAGTTCCTGATAAGCCAGCCCGGTTGGATCAAAACCCATATCGATATGGACAACAACAAAAGAAAAACGCGGAACAAAAATCATCGGCGAATCGAGCAAATCCAAAAGCGCCAAACTATCCGCGCCGCCGGAAACGCCAATCAATAATCGATCGCCTTCGGCGATCATGTCATAATCCAGGATGGCTTTCTCCAACCATTTTTTTAAATGAAGAAACAGCTTTGTGTTTTTTTCGCAATCATTCATGGTAAAAAAATCCCCTTTCACTAATTACTCATTGCTCAATGAAAGGGGATCTCGAAACAAGTATCTCGATGATTATTCTTAATGATGAACCGGCGTTACATGCACCGGAGTTGTATCCGATGAGCCACCCGTCGCCGCAACCACTGCTGCTGCGCCGACAGCAACAACCGCTGTAGCAGCGGCAATAGTCCCCGCGCCAACACCGGCTACTGTGGCTGTTCCAGCGGCTGCCCCCGCCGTTCCCGCACCCGCCACTGCACCGGCCGCTGAAATCGTAATACCGGTAGAAGTGATGATCGCCGTCTGACCGGCCACGATGGTGGCAGCCGACGTTACCACACCGGCGGCAGTGATCGAAGACACGGAAAGGGCGCCTGTTGTACAGGTGACGGTAGTGGTCAGCTGCGCGCCAACGCCGGCCACAATAAATTCAAATCCGGTGCCGCGAACGCCGCAAACAGCGGTGGGAGAATGGACCTCAAAAGCATTGCTTCCCCCAATAAATTTAGTGACGTTGGCGACTAGTTTTCCGATGCTCATCGAAAATATGCCTTTTCTTGTTTTTCCCTGCACGGCGAAGTCTTTAACTTCCATTTTGGAATTCTGAGAAAGCGTAATCGTGCTGTCATCTACAAAAACCATGGTGGCGGAAGACTTATCACCGGTCGCAATGATGTCCTTCGCGTCAATCGGCGAATTAACAACCGGTTTGATTGCTTTGCCTGCCCTTGTCTGAATAACATTACCCACGACCGAGGTAAATCTGCCGACAGCTGCGGCATATACGGGATAAGGCATTAGCATTTGAAGCACCAAAACAAATGCCACAAATTTTTTAAGCGATTTTGACATATGTGCCTCCTGAAAATAACTGGTTTTTAAAAAAGGTTTTATGAATTAATTTTTTTCTTTTTTCTACCTTTTTTCACTTTTTGTCAATACTTTTTAAATTAACCCCAATTTTAACTACCCATCCATCGGGAAGCTTCATCTTGAAACA
>DNYQ01000154.1 GCA_003506745.1 Syntrophaceae bacterium | reverse complement strand
GGCCTGATGAAAGGATCGCGTCCACGCAGCCGTTGATCCATTCATCATCACGGCGGATAATATCGGCTGTCCGCGCAAGGTTTTCTTCAATTCGGGGATTGAATTTTCCCCGGAGGAACGGGATCAGCTCCCCGCGGATGCGATTGCGCAAATAGGCCTCGCTTTGGTTGGAATGATCCTCACAGTATTCAACGCCGGCCTTGCGGAGAAAATCGATGATTTCCCGTCTGGATACCTCCATCAGCGGACGAATATACCGGGATTCCCGGATTGGCAAAAAACCTTTCAGGCCGTCCAGCCCGCTGCCGCGCAGCATGTTTTGCAAAACCGTTTCCGCCTGATCGTTCAGATGATGACCAAGCGCTATCTTGTTCGCCCCGTAATCCAGGGCTGCCTGATCCAAAAAGCGATACCGCTCCCGCCGAAAATAATCTTCAGGGGATACGCCTTTGGGAACGGACGTTTGGGCCATTTTCCGGGTCACAAAAACCAAATCATATTTTTGCGCCAGGTTGCGGCAAAACACTTCATCCGCGTCGGAACAGGCACCACGCAGTCCATGGTTGTAGTGAGCGACGATGATTTTCAATGAACGGCTTTCGGCAAGACCGAGCAACGCTATGAGCAGCGCGCAGGAATCCGGCCCTCCGGATAAAGCGACAACCACCCCGTCGCCGTTTTCCAGCAGAGAATACTTATGGATGGTTTGCTCAATCTTTTTAATCATTTTTATTGAAACAGCGTCTCGATTTCCACCAGATGCTCATAATAGAAATCGGCTTCCATCTTCCGCAGGGCCTCCCGGCTGCCCAGGCCGTTTAAATGCGCACAGGACAAGATGCCGGCATTTTTAGCCACCGTAACATCATTCATTCCGTCGCCGATGATCACGGTTTTTTCCGCCGCCGCATGATGTTTTGCAAGCAGATAATCCACCGTGCGCCGGTCCGGTTTTTGAAACGGCGTCGAATCCGCGCCCACAATCTCCGTAAAATAGCCGTCAATGCCAAGGCCCCGGGCGATGGCCAGGGTCAAGTAGTAACGTTTATTCGTCAAAATGACCTTTTTTTTGGAATGAAAATATTTCAAGACCTCTTCGACCCGCGGGTAAAGAACGGTTTGATCCAGAAGATGCTCTTCATAATGGCGGATGAAAACATGCATCGCCTCATCCAGGCGCTCCTTATAGTTTTCGCCCAGCGATCTCTCCATCAACAGCCTGACGCCGTCGCCCACAAAGCCGAGGATTTCCCGGGGCGGACGGGGATCCATCCGCAGGGCCGTCAGCGTGTGGTTGATGGAGGCGGCAAGGTCTGCACCCGTATCGGCCAGCGTGCCGTCGAAATCAAATATCAACAAGTCCACTTTTGTCATAGGTTTTCCTGATGACGGTATAGCTGAGAGACAAGGCAAAAACAAGAATCTTTCTTACGAAAGCCTTAAGAAATATCATTTGACGGCAATACGGCGGTGTGTTAGAAAGCAACCCACCGCTTGGATCACTTGTAACAGACTGAGACGGTCGTCAACAAAAACTGTCGGATACGGGTCTTCCTCAAAGTGATGGAAGACTTTTTTTTGGAAAAACGGAAATGACGAAGCAAAAACAGTCTCTTAAGTTTGCCGTTATCGGCGCCGGAATGGTTGGGACCGCCATCGGATTTCTGTTGAAAAATGCCGGCCATGAGATTACGTCTTTTGCCGACCCGTCCGCCGCCCATTTAAAAAGAGCCGGATCCTATACCGGGTCGGCGGGTTTCCGCAGCCCGGTCCAGGCGGCGGCCCTTGCTGATTGCCTGCTGATTACAACGCCGGATGACCTGATCGGCGGCGTCTGCGCCGAGATCGCCGCCGGGTCTTCGGTCCGTGGGAAAAAGGTTTTTCACATGAGCGGCGCGGGTGGGCTTGACCTTCTTGATCCCGCGGCCCGGGCTGGCGCATCCGTCGCCAGCATTCATCCGCTGCAGAGTTTTTCTTCCATCGACTCTGCGATTGCCAATATTCCTGGCAGCTATTTCGGCGTAACAGCCGGCGCCGGCGCCAAAAAAGTCTCGGCCGATATTGTTCGTGACCTCGGGGGAATCCCGATTTACGTTTCCCCCGAACAAAAGCCCCTTTATCACGCGGCGGCCTGCATCGCCTCGAATTATCTGGTGTCTTTAATGAGCGTCGTCGAGTCTATTTATTTATCCATCGGCTTTTCGGAGCGGGAAGCCCGCAAGGCCTATCTGCCGCTGGTTTACGGCAGCCTGAAAAATATTGAAAAGCAGGGCTGCTCACGCGCGCTTACGGGACCGATTGCCCGCGGCGATTCTGGAACCATTCAAAAGCACATCGAAGCCATCGCCGATCATCATCCGGACTTCTCGTCTTTATACGCCAACATGGGGGTCCTTGCGGTAAAACTCGCAAGAAAAAAAGGCACATTGAGTTCCACCCAGGCAAAAATCATTGCGGGACTCTTGAAAGGAGCAAAACATGAGCACTCAAAGTAAGATCACCAGAAAAACCATTCTCGACATCAGGAAAATGAAAACGCAGAAAGAGAAAATAACCATGCTGACGGCCTATGATTATGGAATGGCCGCCATCCTCGATGAAAGCGAAATTGACATCATCCTGGTGGGTGACTCTCTGGGCAATGTGGTTCTGGGCTATGATTCGACGCTCCCCGTCACCATGGAAGACATGGTGCGCCATACACAGGCTGTGGCCCGCGGCGCGCACAAAGCCATGATTGTCGCCGATATGCCATTCTTATCGTATCAGGTTTCCATCGAAGCGGCGCTGACCAATGCCGGACGCTTTTTAAAGGAAGCCGACGCTCAGGCCGTGAAACTGGAAGGCGGCCGGGAGCATGCCGATATCGTTCATAAAATGACCTATGCGGGAATTCCCGTTATGGCGCATCTGGGTTTGACGCCGCAATCCGTCCACCAACTGGGCGGTTATAAAGTTCAGGGCAAAAAGGAAGACGCGGCTGAAAAAATGATGCAGGACGCCTTGATTCTGGAAGAGGCAGGCGCTTTTGCACTGGTGCTGGAATGCGTGCCTGAAAAACTGGCTGCGGACATCACTCAGGCGCTCGCCATTCCCACCATCGGCATCGGCGCCGGGGTTTCCTGTGACGGACAGGTGCTGGTGGTCAACGACATGCTGGGAATGTATGACCGGATGACGCCGAAATTTGTCAAGAAATACTTGAATTTGAATCAGGAAATTAAAAACGCCGTCCGGCGCTATGTCCAGGATGTAAAAACCAGCGCGTTTCCGGACGCCGAACACAGCTTCAAATAACATCAGACGAACTGCTTCAACATCTGTGTATAGGTTCTCAGCAGGATATCCGGATGAACGAAATAATCCGGTCTTATCTCATAATGA
>DNYQ01000099.1 GCA_003506745.1 Syntrophaceae bacterium | reverse complement strand
CGATCCTTACCGAGGGAAACATCGGGCTCATGCTCCCCTGCAACATTATTGTTTATGCAAAGGGCGGCAGGACAGTGTTATCCATTATCCGTCCGACGGTTGCCATGCAGATGGTGGATAATGCGGAGCTGCAGAAAGTTGCGGAAGAAGTAGAGGGAAAGTTGAAGAAGGCTTTCGATGCCGTAAAATAAGAAGAGTCTGGTAAGCAACTCGCTGAAGAAAGAAGCAAAATGAGTCGTATCCAAGTGATGTTTGATCCCAAAACAATAGCCCTGATCGGCGCAACCCAGAAGGATGGCGCCGTCGGGCAGATAATCCTCAAAAACCTGCTTCAGTCCAAAGATCGGAAAATATTTCCGGTCAACCCGCATACGAGCAAGTTATTCAATATGGATAGCTATCCCAGCATCGCAGCCGTGCCCGAGCATGTGGAACTGGCCGTGGTGGCAACTCCCGCTCGCTCGGTACCGGGCGTGCTTGAGGAATGCGGCAAGGCAGGCGTTGCGGGCGCTGTCATCATCTCGGCCGGATTCAGGGAAATCGGCGAAGAAGGCATACAACTGGAAAACGAAATCGACCGAATCAGGAATAAATATGGAATGCGGATTATGGGGCCAAACTGTATTGGTTTTGTGAGACCTGAACTGGGCCTAAACGCTACATTTCTCAGGGGTAACCCACCAAAGGGAAACATCGCCTTCATTTCTCAGAGTGGCGCCCTCGGCAGCGCGGTACTCGATTGGGCTCTCAGCGCCGGGGTAGGCTTTAGCCTGTTTGCATCACTGGGCTCCATGATCGATATCGACTTCGGCGACATGATCGATTATCTGGGCGATGACCCGGCCACCAAGAGCATCCTGATCTATATGGAAAGTGTGGGCAATGCTCGAAAATTCATGAGTGCGGCAAGGGCGTTCGCCAGCCGGAAGCCCATTATTATTGTAAAGCCTGGTCGATTCGCCGAGAGCGCAAGGGCGGCCAGTTCCCACACCGGCGCTATGGCTGGGGACGACGCGATATATGAAGCGGCATTCAGGCGGGCCGGTGTCGTAAGGGTAGGGGAGATCGAAGAACTCTTTGATGCTGCCAAGGTTCTTGATTCGAAGAAGTTACCGGCAGGTCCGAGGCTGGCCATCATAACGTCCGCCGGCGGGCCTGGTGTGATGGCCACGGACGCTCTTATCTCACTGGGTGGAGAACTGGCGGGAATTTCTGATGACAGCATGAAGCAGTTCAACGCATTTTTGCCGCCCTTCTGGAGCAAAGCCAATCCGGTTGACCTGCTTGGAGACGCAACCGTTGAAAGGTTTACGAAAGCCCTCACCATTTGCCTTGCTGATCCCATGGTGGATGGTGTGCTTGTCATTTACGTGCCCCTGGACTCCGCCCCTTCAACAAAGCTTGCGCAAGCGGTGGCCGATATCGCTAAAAAAGCCCGGAAGCCGGTTGTTACAACGTGGATGGGGGGGGATGCCGTCAAAGAAGGTAGAGATATTTTTGTTGAGAACAGCATTCCTCAATACGACACACCGGAAGAGGCTGTTAGAACTTATGTGAATATGTGCAGGTACAAGAGACATCTCGACTCGCTCTATGAAACACCTGACGAGTTGCCGTCGCATAAAGCGCCGGCGAAGAATCGTCTCAAGGAACTTATCCGGATGGCTCTCCAGGAAGGACGAACACTTCTCACCGAGGAAGAGTCCAAGGATTTTCTCGCGACCTACCAAATTCCGGTTATAATGGTGCAGGTCGCCAGGGATTCGGAAACGGCGGTAAGCTTTGCAGAAAAAGCAGGTTATCCGGTTGTGATCAAGGTCGTGTCACCGGACATCTCCCACAAAAGTGATGTGGGGGGTGTGATTATGGGAATCGATTCCAGTGCAGCCCTGAAAAACGCGTATGATAAATTAATGCAAAATGTAAAACAACACGCTCCGGCGGCCGTCATAAAGGGTGTGGCTGTAGAAAAGATGTTCACGGATGTTGACTACGAGCTTATTTTGGGGGCCAGAAAAGACAGGGATTTCGGTACAGTCATTCTCTTTGGAATGGGGGGAACGACAGCGGAGTTCATAAAAGATTTTTCGATTGGGCTCCCTCCGCTCAATCAGTCCCTGGCAAAGATGTTGATGCAGGATACCCGGGTATACAAAATGCTCCAGGGCTTTCGAGGAAAACCGGCGGCAGATTTTGAAGGACTCGAAGAAATCCTTGTTAATTTTTCCAATCTGATCGTAGATTTTCCCGAAATCGCTGAAATCGACATCAATCCTCTGGCCATATCCAATGGCAAAGCCTCCGCCCTCGACGCACGAATCATCATTGACCAGAATTATGCCGATACCTGTCGCTCAACCTATCCGCACTTAATTATTGCTCCCTATCCCACCAAGTATATCACACCCTGGCAACTGTCGGATGGCGCCCAAGTAATTCTGAGGCCTATACGGCCTGAGGACGAACCGGCTGAGCACGAAATGCTTTCTTCATTATCCGAACACACATTGAGGACCAGGTTTTTTTCCATTTTCAAGAATATATCCCATGAATGGCTTATCCTTTTCTGCAATATTGACTATGACCGGCATATGGCGATCGTTGCCGAGATAGAGAAAAACGGGAAGAAAAGTATGATAGGGGTTGCGCGGCTTATTATGGACCAGGACATGAAGTCCGGCGAATTGGCCGTTCTCGTACAGGACAGGTATCAGGGCAAACACCTGGGGTCGAAATTTGTCGAGATGCTCATCGGAATAGGCCGCGAAAGGGGTCTTGAGAATATCCGGGCGGATGTTCTCACCGAGAATGAGAGCATGCTCAACGTCTTCAGGAGGTTTGGGTTTACAACCCTTGCGGTTCCGGACGGTGTGACGGAGGTCATGCTGAAACTGCAACCAGGCTGTTTTGCTGAGAGCAAAGACCGGGGGATAGTCCTGGAACAACCATCATCTTCAATTAAGAAAGGGAGGTAATGACCATGGATCAACCCAACTCGGATCAGAGCTGGCAGCAGCTTCAGAATCAGATAGAGGGCTTTTTTAGGCGAATGCTTATCAGCGATGTGCAGAGCATTGAATACAAGCCGCGATTCATCGCCCTCTTGGAAATGTCATCCGAGCATCAGCAGGGCGATCTCCGGGAAACAGGCATGTAAAGAAAACTCCAATCGTCATGAGGACGTCGAATTCTTTATCATCAATTCATTACAGTCCATTTGCGTCAATGTATGGTTTGCAAGGGTGGTGAGGGGGCGCATTTACAGAAGGAGGACAGGTATGGTTAATTAT
>DNYQ01000127.1 GCA_003506745.1 Syntrophaceae bacterium | reverse complement strand
CTAAACTTCGACCACGCCAAATCATATAGATTGCCGGATAAATAATCAACTCCAGAATAGTAGAGGTAATCACACCGCCAACCATGGGGGCGGCAATGCGCTTCATGACGTCCGCGCCAGTGCCGGAACTGAACATAATCGGAATCAAACCGGCCAGGATAACGCTGACCGTCATGATCTTGGGACGAATCCGTTTGACGGCGCCGAACATAACAGCATCCTTCAAGTCACTTTTTGCTTTTAGCAGGCCATCTTTCTTCCACTTTTCATAGGCCAGATCAAGGTAGAGGAGCATGACCACGCCTGTCTCCGCATCGAGACCAGCCAGGGCGATGATTCCGACCCATACTGCAATGCTCATGTTGTAGTTGAGTATGTACAGCAACCAGAACGAACCGACCAGAGAAAAAGGTACGGCAAGAAGGACAATCATTGTTTTGACCGTGGATCTTGTGTTCAGATAAATGAGCACAAAGATGAGAAAAAGCGTTAAAGGAATGACCATCTTCAATCGCTCATGGGTCTTCATCAGATTTTCATATTCCCCGCTCCAGGTGAGCCTATAGCCTTCGGGGATTTTCAAAGTCGATACTTTTTTCTTAGCCTCCTCCACATAGCCACCCATATCACGTCCGGTGATATCAACGAAGACATAAGCGGTGAGAAGCCCTTCTTCGCTTTTGATGGCCGTGGGTCCCTTGACAATCTTGAAATCCGCCACCTCACCCAGTGGAATCTGCGTAATCCTCGGTGCAACCGTCATGCCTCCCGGGCCGGCCGACGGCGGAGCGGCAGTGGGATTGGTCATCATAACCGGGACAAGAATCCGCTTCATCTGCTCTACGTCATTACGCAAATTTCGGGGATACCGGATGTTGACAGGATAACGTGCCCGTCCTTCTACAGTCACCGTCAGGTTCATGCCCCCGATGGCCGTTTGGACGATCTCGCCCACATCGTCCACCGTAAGGCCATATCGGGCCGCCTCATCGCGCTTGATGGCGATATCGAGGAAGTAACCGGTCGTTACCCGCTCGGCATAGACGCTCCTTGTTCCGGGAACATCTTTTAAATGATGCTCCAGAGCCAAACCGATCTTCTCGATCTCTTCCAGATTCGGCCCGAGGATTTTGATCCCGACGGGAGTCCGGATGCCCGTCGCCAGCATATCGATGCGGGCTTTAATGGGCATCGTAAATGAATTGGCCACACCGGGGATGGTGAGGGCATCATTCATCTCGTCCTTCAGTTTTTCCGTGGTCATGCCGGGACGCCACTGATCTTCCGGCTTCAGATTAATGACCGTCTCGAACATCTCGAGTGGCGCGGGATCGGTAGCTGTCTCGGCCCGTCCGGCCTTGCCAAAGACCTGGGCAACCTCGGGGATTTTTTTCAAAATACTGTCCTGAAGTTGGAGGAGCGTCCCGACTTCCGACACGGACGCGCCGGGTACTGTCACGGGCATATAGAACAATGTTCCTTCGTACAGAGGCGGCATAAATTCGGAACCCAGTTTCATAAAAGGGTATATCGTGACGGCCATGATGATGACGGCGATGATAATAACCGACTTTCGGAAACGGATGGCCAAATGGGCCACGGGTTCGTAGAGCTTGTGAAGAACGAAACTGATGGGATTCTTCTCCTCGGAGCGAATCTTGCCCCGGATGAACAGAGTCATCAGCACCGGTGTCAGGGTGACGGCCAGGAAAGACGAAAAGAGCATGGCAAATGTTTTCGTGTAAGCCAACGGCTTGAAGAGCCGCCCGGCCTGAGCCTGCAAGGTGAACACGGGGAGAAACCCTACGGTGATGACAAGAAGTGAAAAGAAAAGAGAGGGGCCGACTTCCTTGGCCGCTTCAATAATAACATCTGTCCGGTTTCCCGGTTTCCCCTGATGTTCCCATTCTTCGAGCTTCTTGTGGGCGTTTTCCACCATGATGATGGCGGCGTCCACCATGGCGCCGATGGCGATCGCGATGCCTGAAAGGCTCATGACATTAGACGTGACGCCCAGGTAATACATACTGATGAAGGCCATGAGAATAGCGATGGGCAGTGTGAGAATAACCACAAGAGCACTGGGCAAGTGGAACAGGAAGACCAGGCAGACCACACTCACCGCTATGATCAGTTTGATAATCTCCTCTTTGAGGGTGGACATGGATCGCATAATGAGATCCGAACGATCATAGGTGGTGACGATTTTTACGCCTTGGGGAAGACTGGGTGCGATGTCCTTGTTGATCTTTTCCTTGACCCGTTCGATCACATTTAAGACATTTTCACCGGAACGGACGATTACAATCCCGCCGGCCACTTCGCCACGGCCGTCCAATTCTGCGAGCCCTCTGCGGATTTCCGGCCCCAGTTGGACACGCGCCACATCCTTTAAATAGATGGGGGTTCCGCCTGTACTCGCGCCCAAGGCAATACTCTCCAGATCCTGAATCCCCTTAACATACCCGCGCCCCCGGATCATGTATTCCGCACCGGACAGCTCCAGTACTCGCCCTTCCACATCCCGGTTGCTTTTTTTGACGGCCTCCATAATCTTCGTGATGGGAAGATTGTAGGCTGACAGGCGGTTGGGATCGATCGTGATCTGGTATTGTTTTACAAAGCCACCGATGCTGGCCACCTGGGAAACGCCGGGTACGCTTTCCAAGCCGAGTTTGATGAGATAGTCCTGAACGCTCCGAAGTTCGGAGAGGTCATGTCCCCCTGTTTCATCAACGACAGCATAAGAAAAGCCCCATCCCAGACTGGTGGCATCAGGGCCTAAAACCGGGTTGACATCGGCAGGTATTTTATTCTTTACGGCCTGGAGGTATTCCAAAATACGACTTCTGGCCCAGTAGATATCCGTTCCCTCTTCAAAAATGACGTAGATGAAGGAACTGCCTAAAAATGAGTAGCCGCGCACAGCTTGTACTTTCGGTGCGGCCAGCAATGTGGAGGTAATCGGGTAGGTAATCTGATCTTCCACCAGATCAGGGCTGCGTCCCGTCCATTCCGTATAAATGATCACTTGCGTATCACTCAAGTCCGGAAGGGCGTCAAGGGGCGTATGCTTCAATGCCCAGATCCCCCAGATAATGGCCAGGGCCATCATCAGAAAGACTGCAAATTTATTCCGGGCGGAAAATTCGATTATTTTGGCGATCATAGGAAGACCTTTTCACTTTATTTAGGGTTGGAAAGGGGTTTCACTCCTTTGAGCTGTGCCTCGGAATCGATCAGGAAATTGGCAGAAGAGGCGACTTTTTCTCCCACCTTCAGGCCGCGCAGGACCTCTACAGCGCCATCAGCCCTGAGCCCCGTCCGGATCTCGCGGGGTTCAAAAAAGCCATTTCCCCGGTCCACATAGACCACCTGGCCCTTACCCGTATCCATGACAGCCGAATCAGGGATCATAAGCTTTCTTCCCATATCGATGCGGATTTCTACATTGGTAAACATCTGTGGTTTCAAAGCACCTCCCGGGTTGGGAAGAGTCAAACGCACTTTAGCCGTCCTTGTTTCCGCGGAGAAAACGGGATAAATAAAATCGATTCGTGATGCCCATTCTTGACCCGGAAAATAGCTGAGGGTAATCTTCACAGGCTGTCCCACACGCACGGCTGACAGCTCATATTCATATATATCGGCGACGATCCAGATATGTGAAAGATCGGCCACGTCGAAAAGTTTTTCTCCCGGCATAACTTTCATCCCCTGAATTGCCATTTTCTGGGTGATATAGCCGCTGACGGGGCTATAAAGGGTGAGGGTACGGACGGGCTGTCCCGTCTCCTCGATCCTTTTGATCTGCTTCTCCGAAATGTCCCAGAGGCGGAGCCGTTGCCTTGCCGCTTCCAGGGTGACTGTGGCATCTTTTTCCAGCATCTGCTTCATAACGGAAACCGGCTCCGGTGTATCTTCCTTAACGCCATGATCATGGCCTGCCTGCGTCGTTGGGATTGTTTGCTTTCCCGCCCATTTCTTCGTATTGATGAATTCCTGTTGTGTGGCCAGCAGTTCCGGGCTGAAGATTTCCGCCAGGGGCTCTCCTTTTTTCACATATCGGCCTGTATAATCGACATAGAGCTTCTCAATCCAACCTTCGATTTTTGTATTAACTGTGGCCTGATTTCTCTCGTCAATTTCAATTCGTCCCACGGTCCGAATGGTCTTCTGAAAGGGTTTGACAGCTACCGCGACGGTCTTGACGCCGATACGCTGTTGCAACTCCGGTGCAATTTCAACCTGAGGGGCTTCCTGCACGGCTTGTTCCGGTTGTTGTCCTTGAGACGGCGCCTTGGTTTGAGGCGCAGCGGCTTTGGGTTTCCCCACAACAGCCGGCGCCGGTGATGCTCCATGCCCTGCGTGTCCCTGGGCATGGAGCATCAAGGGAACTAAAGGAAGGATGATGCTGACAATCATGGCAATAAGTTTCATTTCTTTTCACCTCCAGGCTTCAAATCCAGGCCTGCCGTAATGGCATGGAGACGGGCAATGGCTTTTTCTCTCTCAGTAAACTGCGTCCAGTATTGCGTTTCATATTCCAGCAGAGTCTTCAGTCTGGAAAGGACAACAATGGCCTCCGTCCTTCCGGTGGCATATCCGGAAAGGGCCAAATCCACATCCTGGGCATTCTTGGGAATCAGACCGTTTTTGTAAAGATCCATCAGGGTATCGGCTGATCTGACCATGGAAATATTGTCCCTGATTGCCGCCGTGATCATGAGCCTGGCCGCTTCGAGCTCCTGCTTTGCCTGCACGTGGCCCGCCTTGGCCTCTGAAAGAGCCGGCGCCTGTTTCGTAAAGAAATAGAGCGGAATGTTAATGGTCGATGTCAGGCTCCACATGTCCATGAAGTCCCCGGATCGTTTGTAATAGCCGGCATTGATGCTGAAGTCCGGGAAAAACTCTTTTTTAGCCATCCTGACCCTGGTTTCGGCAGCTTCGCTCATCTTGCCGCGTGATTTAATTTCAGGTGAATGGCTAACGGCCATTTGGACAGCCTCTTCCGTCTTGTAAGGAAAGTACTGAGTGGACGGAATACCGGGCCGCCCCAGTGTCGCGCTCTCTTCCCGTCCGATCGTCGCTTTAAGCATCGCTTCCAGAGACTCGATCTTCTGTCTGAACATCGCCTCTTTTTCCAGAAGCATGTATTTTTCCGTCTGAGCCATCAGCACTTCCTGCTGCATGCCCTTGCCGGTACTGTAACGGACAAGGGCCAGGTCTTCAACGCGGGCGAAGAGAACCTGCCGCTCTCGAAGGAGATCGATATTTTTATAAGCCAGAAAGAGCTCCAGATAAAGCTCCCGGACACGGGAGACCGTTCTGAGTTTAAGGAGTTCCAGCATGGCCTCCTGACTTTCGGCATCGAGCTTGGCCATATCCCCTTTCAGGCCGCGCTTACCGGGAAAGAGAAATTGCTGCGATAGCCCGAACATCCATTGTGCGCCCTGCTCCTCGCCTAAGGTATAACGGTTGAAACCCTCGTTCTGGTAGCCGAACATGAGCATGGGATCGGGCAGACTCTTGGCCTGAGGAATCTTCTGTCTCGCGCCTTCGATCCTGGACCCGAAAGCCAGGATCTCCGGATTGTTTTTCAGGGCCTCGTTAACAAGATCATCCAGCTTCAGATCCTGGGCAAAGGCGGACCCGGCAAGCAAAAGCAAGCCGAGCAACGCCATACCAAGCTTTGATACATTATTTAACGTCCACATTAAGTTTCACCGACTGTGTCTTTCCGCCGCGTGTGATCTTGATCGTTACCGCCCAGGGACCTGACATGGAAAAATTCAGGGTCGCCGCGTAACGCTTGTCCTTCAGGCTGGCGCCCGCCTTGTAGTTCATAGCCGGCATCCCGGGCATGGCGGGCATCCCGTAATCGATGACCACTATGGCATCCGTTACGTTTTTGGAAGCTGCGTCCTTAATCTCGGCAACGATGTTATTTTCCCCCGTGACAGGCGGATTTTTATCAATGGCAATTTTGACTGTATAATCCCCCGTCTTTTTTGTCATTTCATAGTCCTTAGCATAAACCACCCCCCCTGCAACCAATAATATCATAAACGCCATGACTAATCTCTTCATCGTCTGTCTCCTTTCATTTCTTTTTCATGTCTAAAAAGTCATTTAAATGTTGTCCCCTGACTGGTTCGTTAAAACAAATACAGCGTTCAAAGCAAACAGGTTCGGCCAAAAACGCACCATTTCTTTTTCTCCCATGTAATAGGAGGCCACAATCCGGATATTTTTCCCCTTACAAAAATTCTTAAAATCCGTGATGCTTAAAAAGCGCACATTGGGCGTATCATACCAGAGATAGGGCAAGGATCCCGTAATGGGCGCCCTTCCCCGGAAAAACATCATGAGCCGCGATTGGATATAGGCGAAGTTGGGAAACCCGACAATGACCTTGTTGCCAATGCGCAAGGCCTCCCGAATCACACAATCAACCTTTTTGACTTCCTGCATGCTCTGATTCAGAATCACATAATCAAAGGAGCGGTCCGGAAATTCCCGCAAACTGCTCTCAATATCATCGTGAAAAACACTTAAACCTTTTTTTACACACGCCTGGATGGCCTTATCATTCAGCTCAATCCCCTGGGCCCGGACGCGCTTATCGCGGACAAGCGGATACAAAAGCTCCCCCGCGCCGCATCCCAGGTCCAGAACGCGTGAATCATGCTCAATAATCGAATAAATAATGCGATGGTCCAGAGTAATGTTAGATTCCATAATTGCCCGCCACCAGATAGCCATTGTATGTCTTATCTAAAAAATGTTTGATCAAGGTTGTCTGCTCTTCCACCTCAATCAGAAAGGCATCATGACCGTAAGTGGAAGTCAACTCGCAATAGGTCGTATCAACGAGTCTCCTTTTTAACAGCCGGACGATCTCCTGCGACTGATGGGACGGATAGAGCCAGTCCGTCTTAAATGATATCACCATGATCCGTGTAGGGATGACTTTGCCTTGGGGAATGAGTTTATCGCCCGACAGATCAAAATAATCCATCGCCTTTGTGATATAGAGGTAGGAATTGGCATCGAAGCGCTTCACAAAATTAGCGCCGCGATAGCGCAAATAGCCCTCCACTTCAAAATCAGCGTCAAATCCAAAACTGAATTTATCGTTCTTCAGCCGCCGGGAAAACTTTTCTTCCATGGACTGATCGCTCATGAAGGTAATGTGACCGATCATCCGGGCAACCGACAGGCCCTTCTCGGGCTGGCCATACGCATAGTAATTTCCCTCGCGCCATGCCGGATCGGCCATGATGGACTGCCGGATCACTTCGTTGAAAGCAATCTGCTGGGGAGAATGTTTCAGCGCCGTCGCAATGGGAATGGCCGATTTTACCCTTTCC
>DNYQ01000227.1 GCA_003506745.1 Syntrophaceae bacterium | reverse complement strand
TTTTTTGCTGTCAAAGTCGGGACAAAGGTCCAGCAGAAGATATCAGGTTGCTTCCGATCCATGGAAGGCGCTAAAATCTTCTGCCGAATACGAAGCTATTTATCGACATGCCGGAAGCATAACGTCAAGCCCAGTCAGGCGCTGGAGCTCTTGCTCAAAGGTGAATTGCCGGACTTCCTGATGTGAATGGTAGCATACGGCTAAAAAGACGCTGAATAGTTACCAAAGTTCTTTCTTTTCGATTCATCTGTTGGCCTCTCATTCCTTTTGCTTGCAAAATATTTCAAAGTATATATAATTAACATAAAGGATAATTATATATGCTTAGTAAAAATATTGCCGGGCTGCAGGAATTAAGCCGAAAGCCCTTCTTTACTCTTGGCGATGCGGCGCAGAATTTCAGTCTTCAGCCGGCCTCCGCCCGCGTATTGTGCAGCCGTTATGTCCGGCAGGGGTTGCTGGTCCGATTCAAAAATAATATTTATACAACCACCTGGAAATGGGAAGGTCTGACGCGCCGGGATTTGTTTGAAATCGCTAATGTATTGCAGGTTCCATCCTATATTTCCCTGATGACGGCTCTGGCGTATTATGACGTGACCACACAGGCACAGAGTAATTATCAGGAAAGCGTCTGCCTGAAACGTTCGGTTGCTTACAATGTCCGGGAGGCTGTTTTCAGCTATGTCAAATTACAGAGCCGATACTATGGCGATTTCATTAAAAAGGATGGCATATTTATCGCCACCAAAGAAAAAGCCTTTCTGGACGCGGCCTATCTTTTCTCATTCGGTAAATATAAGTTCGACGTTGACTCGCTGGACATGAAGAAGCTGGAATTGAACAAGCTGAAGAGTCTGTTGAACGTTTATCCGAACAAAACAAAAGAAACGGTGAAAAGACTATGCGGGATTTAATTCAACATGAGCAGTTTGAGTTGGAAGTCCTGGACAAGCTGAACAGCGGACGATTTCTGACTAACTTGGTTTTCGGGGGCGGCACCATGCTGCGCTTGTGCCACGGACTGGATCGTTATTCGGTGGATTTGGATTTCTGGGTGGTGAAGGATTTGGACTGGGAAAAGTTTTACCGGAAAATGGAAAAATATTTTCAGCAATTTTATACGCTTGCCGATTCCGCCAACAAACACTTTACAATTCTATTCGAATTGAAATCGCCGCAATTTCCAAGATCGCTGAAAATCGAAATCCGCAAAGAAGCAAAGATCATCAAAACGGAAACCTGCATCGCTTACAGTGCCAACTCCAATATTCAGGTTCTGATACAAACGGTTGCGCTGGAGGAAATGATGACGGCAAAAATTGAGGCCTTTCTCAGCCGCAAGGAAATCCGCGACGCATACGACATCGAGTTTTTGTTAAAAAAAGGCATACCCCTTTTTGCTGAAAATGAAATCCCGGGCAAATTGCTTGCCGGATTGGAAAAGCTCGGGAAAAAAGACTTTTCCGTGAAGTTGGGAAGTTTGATTAATGCCGCCGAGCGAAAATATTATCTGGAAAACAGGTTCCGCATTCTGGAGGCGAACCTGCGGGATAAAATGAAAGCCAATCAAACATCGCCGGGCGTATGACGAGAGAGCAGGAGGAACAGTTCTTTCTTGTCGANNATTGGGAGGCCATGTTATGAAATTTTTAAGCGTTCGGGATTTGCGCGGGAAATCGGCCCAGGTTTGGCAGGAACTTCCCCGGGAGAAGGAATTTGTTATTACCAATAATGGTCGGCCCGTGGCCATTCTGTCTTCGGTGAATGAAGCCAGTCTGGAGGATTCCTTAACGGCGTTTCGCCGGACACGCGCCGCCAACGCCCTCAACGCCCTTCAGAGCGGATCTCTGGAACAGGGCAAGAATGAAATGTCTTTGGCTGAAATCAACGCCGAGATATCAGAGGCAAGAAAGAAGCGCAAAAAATGAAAATTGTGCTGGACACCGATGTTCTTGTTTCCGGACTGATTTCGCCTTTCGGACCACCCGCCCGGATTCTCCGGCTGCTTGCCGCCGGCGATTTGCTCATTTGCTACGATGCCCGCATCATTGCTGAATATCATGATGTGTTGAACAGACAAAAATTTGGCTTCACCAGGGATTCTGTCGAGTGGCTTCTGGATTATTTTGTTCAGAACGGGCAGGCCGTAGCCGCTGTTCCTCTTGCCAAACCTTTGCCTGACGCAGATGATGAAGCTTTTCTGGAAGTGGCTTTCTCCGGACAGGCCGATGCTTTGGTAACGGGCAACTTGTCCCATTTCCCGAAACGGCTCTGCAGCAAAATCAACGTTTTATCGCCTGCCGATTTCCTGGCATTTTATCAGAAGTAAAANNAAGTATTCCCGCACCGGAACCAGTTTGCGCTTTTCAATCAGCTTTTCGGATGCCGCCGTCAGCTTGAATTCGCCGTTCACAATTTCGTAAAGATCGTAGTAGCCGGTTTCCACGGCCAGCCGGCCGATCTTGATGCCATATCGCGGATCGTAACCCCAGCCCGGCGGGCAGGGGATGTGGATGTGAAAATATTTGGTGCCCGGCAGGCCCATGCAGTTTTTAATTTTGTCGTAGAGATCCAGCGGATAAGCGGCCGAACAGGTGGCAACATAGCTTAAGTTGTGCGCCGCCATGATCGCCGGGACGTCCTTTTTCTGCTGCTGCTTGCCTTTGAACGGCGTGTTGGCGGTTACGGCGCCGATCGGCGTGGTACCGGAACGCTGCGCGCCCGTGTTCATGTATCCTTCATTATCGTAGCAGAAATAGATAAAGTTGTCGCCGCGTTCCGCTGCGCCCGACAANNGTGTGTTCATTTCCCTGCGCTTTGAGGGTGGCCAGAATGCCCGTGGCGGCTGCGGCCGTTGAAGCAAAGGTCACGTTCAGGCAGGGCAGCTTGGTCGAGGCCACCGGGAAAAGCCCCTGAAGCACGGTGAGGCAACTGGGCGGCACAACCAGGATGGTGTCCCGGCCCAGAGCTTTCAGCCCCACCCGATAGGCGATGGACAGGCCGCAGCCGGTGCAGGCGCGGGTTCCCGGATGAACAAATTCTTCCGTCGGTAAACTTAAAATGGTTGATTTAGCCTGCATGGCATTCTCCTATAACTTAAGCCCGATCCACACGGGCTCTTTGGAAACTCTGCTTTGTGTTGCGGCGCGAAGGGTTTGCGTCAAATCGTCTGTTTTGATTTCGCGGCCGCCGATTCCCGCAATAAAATTCTGAACGGAAGGCAGCAAGCCGGTTCCGGCCAGGTGCTCATAAAGCGCCGATTTTAAATCGGACATCAGAGCGCCTTCATAACCGTAGCTTATGGCCTTTTCGAAAACGATAACGCCTTTTTTCCCTTTTAAGGCGGAGGCTACGGCCTCATCCGGGAAGGGCCGGTAAAATCGAACGCCCATGACGCCTACTTTGAGGCCTTCTTTTCGCAACGCATCAACGGAAACGCGCATCTGATAGGTCATGGATCCCAGACCCACGGCCACATACTCCGCATCGTCGCAGCGGTAGGGCTCGACATACGGATCGCCCCCCCGGCCGAATACTTCGGTAAATCGTTTTTCCGCGTCCGCCGCCACGGCGATCGTTTTACGCAGGTCTTCCTGTAGCAGATAACGGATTTCCATGTATCCGTGAGCCAGTTCGCCTTTGACATCCAACCGCACATCCGGCAGGGTCACGGTATTCAGATTGGCCGGCTCCATGGGATTCAGGGCGTAATCCGGATTAAACGGCGGCAGAAACGCATCAACCTTTTCCTGGTCCGGCAGATCGAACGGCATGAACGTGTGCGATAAAATATAGCCGTCGTAGCAGACCATAATGGGAATGCTGACCTTTTCGGCAATCCAGTAGGCTTTGATGACGGCATCGATAATCTGCTGGTGATCGGAACAGTAAATCTGTATCCAGCCCGTGTCGCGCTGGGAAATAGAGTCCTGCTGGTCGTTCCAGACATTCCAGGGGGCGCCCACCGCCCGGTTGACCACGCACATGACAATAGGCAGCCGCGCGCCTGCCGCCCACTGAACCTGTTCATGCATGTAAAGCAGCCCGTTGGCGCTGGTGGCGGTAAAGGCCCGGGCGCCCGCCGATGACGCGGCAATGCAGACCGCCAGGGCGGAATGCTCGCTTTCCACGGGAATGTATTGGGCTTTCATGTCTCCTGATTCAACATACTCGGAGAGTTTTTCCGTCAAAGGGGTTTGCGGGGTGATGGGATAGGCCGCAATCACGCCGGCGCGGCAAAGCTTGACGCCTAAAGCTGCTGCGGCATTTCCGTTTTCAATAATATGCATGGCGGCTACTCCTTGTCTTCTTCTGCAAATTTCGCTTCATCCACCATGGTGATGGCCTTGGTGGGGCACTCCTCGGCGCAGATGCCGCAGCCCTTGCAGTATTCCAGGTTGATCGTGGGCGGAATGGTCCGCGAGATGACGATGTCCGGGCAGAACAGCCAGCAGATGAAGCAGGCTTCCTTGCCTCTTTTACAGGGGATGCAGAGGTTCCGGTCGATGACCGGCCGCTCCACTCTCCATGATCCGGTTCTTCCGCCGTCGCCCGGCCCGTTTTCACTGTGCGATGTTTTTCTTCTGTAGTTGCGGGTTCCCATTTTCAACCTCCCACCAGGGTTCGTTCGTAGGCCATTTTTGCGGCCAGCGAATTCTTCTGGGGCTTCCGGGTCTGAAATTCCTCTTCGATGCCCTTGATCAGGATGTCGATTCCCAAAAGATTTGTGGCTTTTTCCAGCGATCCGATAATTCCGGTATTGACCATGCCGTGCGGCAGACCCGCTTCAACGGACAGCGCCGTAATGTCCGCCGTGGCCAGTTTATAGTTTTTAAAGGCATAGGACTCCAGCGCCATGGGCGTGTTTAAAACAATGATCCCGCCGGGTTTGAGGCCGTGGGTGACATCCGCCTCTTTGAGCAGCAGATGATCCAGGACGACAACGATGTCCGGGGTTTCAATGGGCGACAGATCATAAATTTTCGTCTTCGAGATCTTCAGAGACGTCATGACCGGCGCGCCCCGGCGTTCGGTGCCGAAGGTCGGCGCCATGACCACACCCGCGTAGCCCGAGACAAATGCGGCGCCGGCAACGATCTTTGCCGCGGTGATCGCGCCCTGGCCGCCCCGTCCGTGCCAGCGGATTTCAATAAATTCTTTGTTCATGTTAAAACATCCTGGGGGATTTAGGCTGAAGACTGGAGGCTGAAGGGGAAAATCATTCTTTTTTAAAAGATTTGATCAAGCCGTTCAGCACTTTTTCAGTTTCAGTAACTTTTGGTTCAATACTTAATGCTTCGTTTTTCAGGAAGCCCAGCCGCTTTGATAAATTTAACTGACAACGAGGTTATCCGCCAGTTCAAATGCCTTCAGTTTTGTATGATCCCGCACTCTTACTTCCTTC
>DNYQ01000165.1 GCA_003506745.1 Syntrophaceae bacterium | reverse complement strand
ATGACACGAGGCGACCAAACCCGCCCCGATAGCCTTGTTCAAGGCACGGTAAAGCTTCATGGCTTTCTTGGCGTTCACCTGCGGAACTTTGTTGCCAATGGCGTGGTTTTTTGCGAACCATTCCGAACCGCCCAGTTCATCGCGGGTTTCACCCAGAACATAAACCAGATCCTGCGGGCGCTTGACGTCCATCGTAACGGCTTTGCGCACGTCCCTGATCCTGCCGATCACCGAGTAAAGCAGCGTCGGCGGCACGGAAATTTTCGTTTTGCCGATGGCGTAGTCATTCTTCATGCTGTCCTTGCCGGAAATGCAGGGCACGCCGTAAACCGTCGTGTAATCATAAATCGCCATGTTCGAACGGACCAGTTGCGCCAGCTTATACTCCCCGTCGGGCGTTTTGGGGGACTGGACCGGATCGCACCAGCAGAAATTGTCGAGCCCCGCCAGATGATCCAGATCGGCGCCCACCGCCACCGCATTGCGCACCGCCTCGTCAATGGCACAGGCGGTCATGTGATACGCGTCGATGTCGCTGTAACGCGGGCAGATGCCGTGCGCCACCACCACGCCTTCCATGGAATCCAGAATCGGCCGGACAATGCCCGCATCCGACGGGCCGTCGTTTTGAACGCCCACCAGCGGTTTCACCACGGAGCCGCCCTGAACTTCATGATCGTACTGACGGACGACGGATTCCTTGGAGCAGATGTTCAAACGGGCAAGCATTTGCGTCAGAGCCTTGCCCATATTCACCGGTTGGGCAAATTTCGGTTCGGGATGTTTCGGCGCCTTCCATTTTGCGGCAAGCTTCATCTGCGGAACGCCGTCGTGCAGAAAAGTCATATCCAGACAGGCCACGGTCTTTTCGCCGTAACGGACGTGGAACATTCCGGACTTCGTGAACCGGCCCAGCACCGTTGCCTCCACGCCCATCCTGCCGGCCAATTCCATGAATTTATTCACTTTATTCGGATCAACCGCCAGCGACATGCGCTCCTGCGCCTCCGACACCAGAATTTCCCAGGGCTGCAATCCCGGGTATTTCAGAGGGGCCAAAGACAAATCAATTTCACAACCGCCGCAATAGGTTGCCATTTCGCCTAATGAAGAAGACAGGCCGCCTGCGCCGTTGTCCGTGAGCGCGCGGTACAGGCCGCGGTTTCTCGCAACCAGTAAGAAATCCGTCATTTTCTTTTGCGTGATCGGATCGCCGATCTGCACGGCGGTCACCGGTGATCCTTCGTGCAGTTCTTCCGATGAAAATGTTGCGCCGTGAATGCCGTCCTTGCCGATGCGGCCGCCCGTCATGATGATGACATCGCCGGATTTGATTTCCTTGCCGTGCGTCGGTTTGCCGTTAAGCCGCGCGGGCATGATGCCGGCTGTGCCGCAATACACCAGGGGCTTGCCTAAAAACCGCTCGTCAAAAACGATGCTGCCGTTGACCGTGGGAATGCCGCTCTTGTTGCCGCCGTGCTCGACGCCTTCGCGCACGCCTTCGTAAATGCGGCGCGGGTGCAGGATGCGGGGCGGCAGTTTCTTTTTGTGAAAGGGCGAGGCGAAACAAAACACATCCGTGTTGAAAATGAGCTTTGCGCCAAGGCCCGTGCCGAACGGATCGCGGTTGACGCCGACAATGCCGGTAAGCGCGCCGCCGTAGGGATCAAGCGCGGAGGGCGAGTTGTGCGTCTCCACCTTGAAAACCAGATTATGATCGTCGTTGAACTTAATCACGCCCGCGTTATCGACAAAGACGGACAGGCAGAAATCCTTTTTACCTTTGGCCTTGCGGATTTTGGCGGTTGAACCTTTGATGTAGGTTTTGAATAGAGAATTGATGACTTTTTTCGTCCGGCCATCGGTATAATCGATTTTACTGTTGAAAATTTTATGTTTGCAGTGTTCCGACCAGGTCTGGGCCAGACATTCGAGCTCCACGTCGGTGGTGCTTTCATCAAGCCCGAATTTCCGGCGGTCCTTGAGGACGACCGGATCCTGATAATAAGCCTGAATTTTTTGCATCTCTTCCAGATTAAGGGCGAGCAGTTTTTCCCGGCTGATTTCTAACAGACCCTGCGCGTCAACATGGGCCAGGTGAATTTGATGGACTTGCGGCTCGTCTTTACCCAGAACCTGTGGCACATAAGCAGGCATGCCGGTGTTGAAATCGAATTGGCTGGCGGCGATCACCTCATAGCGTTCAATGAGGTCATTGGCCAGAAGGCCGGAAGCGATTTTCTTTGCGTCTGCCTGTGAAATATGGCCGCTGATGAGATACTGGCGGGACGTATAAACGCCGACTTTGCGCGCGCCGGCATAGTCACCCAGCAGTAAAGTGATCGCTTCGCGGGCCGTTTTGCCAACGTTGTCGGTGACGCCGGGACGAAAGCCGACTTCAATGAGCCAGTCGAAATTTTTAGCCAGCGGCCGGTTNNTAAACCTCGATGGTCGCGACCTTGTCCACCGGCAAACCCAGGTTGTCAATGATGCGTTTTCGGGTCTTTTCACCCAGCGCGTCGCGAATGCCGACTTTAAAACCAACTTCAATTCTATCCGCCATGATTTACCTTGTTTTATCCGATATTTTGATCCGTCCGCCAAAAAGCAGACGGTGCGTTTATACCCAATAGGCGTCAATTATGCAATGTACAAATATGTACGGACAAGCCGGTTATTCCCTGTTTTCAACAAGCGCCTTTAATACATCGGATACCGCATCCTTATGTTCCACCAGAACAACTTTAATGCCGGCGCTTTTTCCGGTAATCAACCGCCCCAATTCTTTGCTGTCGATGTCCAACTGGCAGCCCAGAATACGGAGATGGTGTTCGGCGAGAGCCTGCTCGATATGGCGATAGAGGCGTTCCGCCCCGTCGTTGGAAAACAAAAGCAGACGTGAAACCCTGTAATTTTGCTGAGATTTCTGCCTTTGCAGCATTTCATCGATGCCCTTTTTCTCAGCGGCAAGCTTGTCAAAAATATCATCAAACCCGAAGCGGATGCGTCTTTGCAGGCGGGCATTCCTGATCGCACCGGCCAGGGATTCATTGATGCTCAACAGGGGCACTTCCATTTTTCCTTCCGGCCAGAGTCTTGTTTTACGCGCCGCTAAAGCCAGACGGATTTTTTCCGCGAGGCCTGCCGCTTCAAGCTGACGGGGAAAGTTTACGTTTTCTAGATTCATTTCAATTTTATCTTCCCAGAACGAAGAAATCAACCGGCGTGTAGAGATCAGGTGGATTGCCCTTGTTGGCATTTTTTATTTCCATGCGATAAGTCTTTGCAGAAGAATATCCTCAACATTTTGTCGTGAATCCAGAACAGATAAAACATAAACGCTGTCTTCCGATACTCTGTACATTACACGCCATGGTCCAATAATGAGTTCACGATATAATGTGATTCCCTGATTTTGTAATTCTGGAACCATTTGTCCCCTGTCAGGAAATGCATTAAGACTTTCAGCTCGTTTTTTTATTTCACCGAATATTTTTCTTGCGTGGAGGGGATTTTCTCCAGCGACATATTCAAGAATAGACACCAGATCATTTTCCGCAGTTTCCGACCACCATACGTTATATGATTTCTTCATGCGATTTTTTCTTTGAGAATACTCTCAATTTTCGAAAATACTTGATCTTGGGATTTGAGTTTTCCCTTTTTAGTATCTTCTTCGCCCTGAGAGAGAAGCTTGAGTATGCCAATAGCATTTCTCATGTTTTCATAGCTCTGCGGATCTTGGAGAACCGCCCTGGGTTCGCCATTTTGCGTGATGAGTACGGGTCGATGAGTTTCATTGATTTGCTTTAACAATTCAGGTGCGCGTGCTTTTAGATAGGTGATCGGTTTTATATCTTTTGAAATATTCATATACTACCTCCAGTCTTTATATGGTACTATAAACGGACTGGTTTTGAAAGCATTTATTTATGTAAACGAAAAAATCAGCCGGAGCGTAGCGATCGGGTGGATTGATTTTGTTATCAATTTTTATATTTTATATGCAGGCCGTCAGCAGCTTGCGCCAGTTTCTTGTCAAGTGTCCAGATTGGCACGCCTGTTAATATAGCAGATGCAATCAGATGGACACCCACATAGCCCATGCCTTTTCCCATTAAGCGGTTATTCTCAATAAATGATAGGACTTCTTCGTGTTCAGCTTCAATGCTCATTGGTAGCAGTTGAAGAAATGAAAGAATAGCGGCTCTGTCTTTAAGATTCCCACAAGCCAACTCCCCGACGATTAATGGGTGGCATAATACTCTTCCATCATTGAGCAAGTTTGCTAATTCAATACTCCCATCCCTTAAATGCGAAACCCAAACCGATGTGTCCACCAGAACCATTAATTGTTATGCTCCTTTTCTTCTAGGTATTGCCTGAAGCTGCTTTTGAGTTCCACCCAGCTTTGCAAGCCTCCGTGCGCTTTCTCTGGCAATAAGTGCTTCTAAACCAAGCTTGACAAGTGCTGTTTTTTCTTTAATTCCAGTAATTTTTGTCGCCTTATCAATTAAAGTATCTTCGATATTCAGTGTTGTTCTCATATTACTACCTCATATAAATGTGATGCCTCAGTGTGCCTATTCTATGCATATATGTCAAGGTCATTTTTTGATAACGGCGGAGCTAAGCGGTGGCATGAGCATGCGGGAAGCGGAGCTTCCATTGCATGCGAAATGCCAACCGTCTTCAACGATTTGTTGGCGCCGCGCGAATCAGTGCGCAAGGCATATCTTTTGTTATCTAACGTTCCAATCAATACTCAGGTTAATGGTCGTAGCGCCAAAAAAGAGATGAAAAGCGGTAGCTTAGCTCCGCCGTTGCCACAGACTTTCGGGAATCCACCGTAGGCACCCGGCGTCGGCTGGATGCAATTGTTGGCCGCTCCTATCTTAAATATCGAGGGCAAAACGTATTGCACGCCCAACTTCAACCATTTTTGGCAGAGGCAAAAATGTGATCAATGCTCCAATCTTCCCCTTTGAAACAGTCTGCAAGTGATCGCAATTGACAGCACAATCCTGGGGCATGCCGTCAGCTTTCGAGAGAAATACCTCCGAGGGTATATTGCGGATTGTAGTTGTGATGGGAGCGATTGTTACTTCTCCAAGGTATTCCAACACGGAATCTCGGGTCAGGATTAGAACTGGCCGCTTTTTATCTGGCGGTATGAACTTGTACCAACGTATTTCACCGTGTTTCATTCATCACCCCAAGTCTGCTCAGTTTCCCAAACTGAGAACTCATCGACGGCAACGGGGTATCGCTCGTACCCCCGGCGATGCTGGCGTTCTTGTTGCTCAAGGGTGCAGCGCGCAAGGGCGTCACGAAGCGCCTTTCTTGCGAAAGCAGAACGACTTGTTCGGAGCTCCTTTGAAACGCGATCCACCGCTGTGACAAGGTCATCATCAAGTGTCATCTGAATGGTTCTCATATCGCACCTCTATAATGTGGCTTTTTATAGCTATATTAATCCACATTGTAGACTATGTCAAATTGATTTTTTCGGCCAACGGAGCGGCGCCCCTATGCCACTCTCTTTCGTTATTATTTATTTCTTTTATCTTTTCTCCTGTATGGCGCCGATAACAGGCGCGCTGAACGCTAGAGCAGCGCCGCACCGTTCGGCTGAAACAGTTTTTTGCTTTTCGTTTCAGCCGAACGCCTGGGTTACCAGCGCTGTCGACGTGGCTTTCCAAAACCGCGGCGGCTTCCAGCGTCTGGTTGACCCAGCTGTTATGACTTCTTCTTCCTCTTTCGCTTGCCGTGCGTCCTTCCAGACTTTCCCTTGGATTCGATTTTTGCTCGGAATAAATGATAATGGCGTTTGATGCGGTCAACGTACGCCTCGTCTCGCAACAAAGTTTCGCGAACAAAATTGAGAAGAGCAGGCGCCAGACTCGACTGAGGGCTGCCGACGTTTAAAGCTGGCCCCTTTAGCTCACTGATGGCATAGGGGTCGTCGAAGCCTAGCCATTTTCTATAGTAGCTTGGGCTTTCCCATCCGTACGTGATGTATGCCTCGACCTGATTAAATTTCTCTGAAACCACGCAGAAGAAGACTCGCCGGCAATCACAACCAGACTCATTGCAGAACATTTCAAGAAAGCCATAGTTTCCGGCAGGAAGATCATAATCACCTTCTCGAAGTATCGTCACAGTGCGAGTTTCTGATTTTGCTATCTCCGGAAAGTACTGATACAACATCGCGTATGGCATCTATCTTCCCTTTGTCATAACG
>DNYQ01000248.1:1876-12538 GCA_003506745.1 Syntrophaceae bacterium | reverse complement strand
ACCCTGCATGTTGCCATGTAGAGCGCTGTCGTACGATACGACCCCACGTCGGGCAGGTCTCCCCGGATAAGAACGTGAACTGTCCCGATGCAACCGCAGCATTTACCGTATCTCCCGAATCCTGGGCTTTGTCATGTGGTGCTGACTTGCCCGGAGACTCAGCCTTGTATGCTGTTTCTGTTCGTTGGCTCATCGTTTTGCACTTAGGCTTCCTTCAGACGGTCTCTCGCGATTCCGCCCTTGCCTTCGGCTAATACTTTTGNNTAATGTCTCTTAACTTTGAAACATTAACAGGATTCACGTATAGGGGACTTGCACCCCATAAGTTCACGCCCGTGCCGGGCGTACCCCAGTCAATCCAGCCGATCGCTACGCTCCGGCTGATTTTTTCGGGGGTGGCTGCGCTTCGCTTGGTTTTTGGCACGGATCATTGCATCAAGATGCAATGTCCGCTCCCAAAAACGGCAGCTCAACACCGACGATAGCATCAAAGACAAATGAGAAATTACTTGATAAAAACGAATACGCCAGAAGAAACTGAACTCGCAAAAAAGAAGTTTTGTCCTTTTTTTCATTTCTTACGTTAAGAACTTGACAAACCGTTATGACTTCTATATATGCTTTTTTCAACATATGTCATAAAAGGCATATATCCATGCGGCATGAAATGACAGCTTCAATCGTCAAAAAATAACGGAGGAAACAGAAAATGAATGCAGTTGCAAAAACGTATCAAAAAGGAGAAATCCCCGGCGTCATCGCCATTAAGGCGTCCGAATGCAAGGGATGCGACGTCTGTAAGCGCTATTGTCCAACCGGCGCGATTACCGGCATGTTTGGAGCAACCCACAGCATCAATGTGGATCTTTGTCTGAGTTGCGGACAATGCCTCATTAATTGTCCGTTCGGCGCGCCGTATGAAACATCGGACACCGTCGATGACGTCATCGCCAAGCTCAAAAACCCGGACGTCACCGTTGTCGGCATTATCGCGCCTGCCGTGCGCGTGGCCATCGGTGAGGATTTCGGCCTTCCGGCCGGCTCTCTGGTCACGGGAAAACTTTACGGGTCCATGAGGAAAGCCGGTTTTGAAATTCTGGACAATAACTTTGCCGCCGATTTGACCATTATGGAAGAAGGCTCGGAATTTATTTCCAGGGCGCGCCACGCGGTCTTTGGTGAAAAGAGCGGACATGGCGAAGCGCCGGGCCCGCTGCCGCAATTCACGTCCTGCTGCCCGTCCTGGGTTCGGCTTGTCGAAACAAAATATCCGGCGTTAATCCCCAATCTTTCTTCAGCGAAGTCCCCGCAGCAGATGGCCGGAACAGTCGCCAAAACCTACGGAACAAAAGTCTGGGGGAAACCGGCCGAAAAAATATACACAGTCGGCATCATGCCCTGCACTGCTAAGAAACTGGAAGCCTCGCGTCCGGAATTCATTAATGCTTACGAATACAACAAGAAGAACAACGCCGTGACGGCCGGGAAGGCCTATCCGGATGTCGATACCGTTCTGACCACGCGCGATCTGTCGCGTCTGTTGAAAAAGCTCAAGATCGATCTGGCCAGAGAAAAAGAAGTTGAAGGCGGCACGCTTCTGGCCGATTATTCGGGCGCAGGCACGATTTTCGGCAACACCGGTGGCGTGATGGAAGCGGCGGTTCGCACAGCCTACGCCGTATTGACCGGCACGGAATTAAAGCCGCTGGAATTCAAGCCCGTGCGGGGCCTGAAAGGCGTCAAAAGCGCATCCGTTACGATTAAAGACATCAAATACAACAAGGAAGTCACCATCCATCTTGCCGTTGTGCACAATATCGCGGGAAATATCAAACCGGTTTTGGAGGCGGTGCTGGCGGGCCGGTCACCGTATCATTTCATTGAAGTCATGAACTGCCCAGGGGGCTGCATCAACGGCGGCGGTCAGCCGATTTACGGCGGCGGTTCATCCTGGCTGGATGCTATCCGCCCGTTGTTTGCATGGAAATAACATCATTAAAGGAGTGAATAATATGGAAAAACAAAACTATCAATATATCGAAAACCCGCTGCATGTGACGCGCCGGGAATTTATCACCATTGGCGGCATTGTTGTGGCCTTTCTGGCCCTGCCCGCCGTCTGGATCAAAACGGTTACTTCATCGAATAATAACTACATCAAGGCGCGGACCAAGGGCCTGTATCAGGATGATGAAAAATCCGCGGTTCGCGTCAGCCATGCCAACAAATCGGTTGCGCGCTATTATCAGGAATTCGGCGGCGAACCCCTGGGGCATCTGTCCCACGAGCTTTTGCACACCCGTTACATTAATCGAACAAAAGGTCTTTCCTAGAAGGAGGTTAGCTCATGCATCACGATAAAACCATTTTAAAACATCCCTTGAGCGTTAGAATATTTCATTATCTGCTGATTCTAAGTTTTTTACCCTTGGCTGTCACCGGGGTCATCTTGTATTTCAAACCGCTCAGTGAAAGCGCCATGAATTTAACAATGCAAATACATGTCGTCTGTGGAGTTGTCCTGACGATTGACGCTGTTGCTTTTTTCTTAATCGGTTTCAACCGTGTGGTTCTTTTCATCAAAAGAGTCTTTTATGTGTCCATGAACGATGTCAAATGGTTTGCCGTCCTGGGTGGTTATCCGCAAAAAATTCTCCTGAGACAGAAAGTCGCCGTTCCACCGATGGGAAAATATAACTCCGGGCAAAAGCTCTTCGGCATTTGCGTTTTAATCGGGGGAACCGTTTTGATCTTTTCCGGCTGGGTTCTGTGGGCGTTTCCGCATCTTGCGCCCCGGGAAGCCGTGGCGATGATGGGAACGTTGCATACCTTCTTTGCCTGGGTTTTGACCCTGTTTCTTCTGGTGCATCTTTTTCTGGGAATTTACATGTTTGAGGATTTCAAATCCATGATCCTGCACGGGAAAATCCCTTACGAGGAAGCCAGGGAAATGTCGCCTCTGTGGGTGGAAAAGGAACTTATTCCCATTTCCGAGAATAAGAGTTAACAAAATGACATTTATGAAAATAATGCAGTCATCAATAAGGTGCTGCCTGAGTAGACTAAGATATTGTTGGATATAATATGATTAAAGATTTTATTGACGACAATCACATTGAAAGCATTCTTGAACAAGCTAAAAATCCCGACGCAAAACATATCCGCGAAATTATCAACAAGGCTTATGAGCTGAAAGGCCTGTCGCCGGAAGACGTCGCCGTGCTGCTCCAGACGGAGGACAACGACCTTGTCGGCGCGATTCTTCAGGCGGCGCATCAGATTAAACGTGATATTTACGGCAACCGGCTGGTGTTATTCGCGCCGCTTTATGTGGCCAATCACTGCTCCAACAACTGCCTGTATTGCGGATTCCGCTGTGACAACAAGGAACTCAACCGCGTGGCTTTGACAATGGATCAAATTAAGAAAGAAGTGCAGGTTCTGGAACGCGAAGGTCACAAACGCCTGCTGATGCTCTGCGGCGAGCACCCGGAGCGTTCATCACTGGAATACTTCATGGAAGCTATCGAAACCGCCTATTCCGTAAAAACCGAAAATGGCGGAGAAATCCGGCGAATTAATGTGGAAATCGCGCCGCTGGACGTTGAAGAATACAGAAAACTCAAGAAAACCGCCATCGGCACGGTTGTTTTGTTTCAGGAAACGTATCATCACGAAACATACAAAATCATGCATCCCAGCGGCCCCAAGAAAGATTACAGTTGGCGTCTTAAAGCCATGCACCGCGCCCAGGAAGGCGGCGTTGATGACGTGGGCATCGGCGCATTATTCGGACTTTATGATTATAAATTCGAAGTCCTGGGTTTGCTTCTGCATGCCCTGCAATTGGAAAAAGACTGCGGTGTCGGGCCGCATACCATTTCAATACCCCGGCTGGAACCGGCCTTCAACGCTCCGGCGGCCATCAAACCGCCTCATCCGGTCAGCGATCATGACTTTAAAAAGCTTGTTGCCATCATTCGTATGGCCGTTCCCTATACCGGCATGATTCTGACCACACGGGAAACCGCCGCCCTGCGTTCAGAAGTCTTTGATTATGGCGTCTCTCAGATCAGCGCCGGCTCGCGTACCAACCCCGGCGGATATTCTGACACGACCAGCGACAGATTCCGCGCCGCTCAGTTTAATCTGGGAGATACGCGCACGCCCGACGAAGTTATTCTGGACATTACCGAACGCGGTCACATCCCCAGCTTCTGCACCGCCTGCTACCGGCTGGGGCGCACCGGCAAGGATTTTATGGACCTGGCCAAACCGGGCCTCATTCAAAAATTCTGCCAGTCCAACGCCGTCTTTTCTTTTAAAGAATATCTGCTCGACTATGCCAGTCCTCAAACGCGCAAGGCCGGAGAAGAACTCATTTCCAAAATGCTCAACGAAACATTCAAAACAAAAAGAAAAAAAATGATTGGCGACCGGCTGTTGCAGATAGCAGATGGAAAAAGAGATGTTTTCATCTAACTTGCATCGCTCATAAAATTTTCAAAATGAATAATAGGAGACAGAATGTATGACAACCGTTAAATTGACTATCGATAATCGTCCGGTGGAAGCGCCCGCCGGCGCGACTATTCTGGAAGCCGCCCGTAGCGCCGGCATTAAAATCCCCACGCTTTGCGCCTGGCCGGAAATTCATCACACACCCGGCGCCTGCCGCGTTTGTATGACGGAAGTGGAAGGTCAGCGCAGCCTGATCGCCGCCTGTGTTTTCCCGGTCTTCCAAGGCATGGTGGTCCACACCAACACGGAAAAAGTCCGTCAGGCCAGAAAAATGGTTGTGGAACTTCTTTTGGCCAATCATCCTCAGGAATGTAACTTTTGCGTTAGAAACGGCAACTGTGAACTGCAGAAAGTGGCCGAATTTGTCGGCCTCAAGGAAGTCCGCTTCCCCTATACCGAATTTCCCCAGAAGGAAAAGTTGATTGACCGCTCCAGCCCCGCAATCGTTCGCGACAACCGCAAGTGCATTCAATGTCATCGCTGCGTGGCGGTCTGCGACCAGATTCAGACGGTCAGCGTACTGACACCGGCCTATCGCGGCAGCGAAGTGAAAGTCGTTCCGGCGATGGATCTCCCTCTGGCCGAAACCAACTGCGTTGGCTGCGGCCAGTGTATCCTGGCCTGTCCGGTGGGCGCCCTTTATGAAAAAGACGACGTGGACAAAGTCTGGGCAGCTCTTCAGGATCCGACCAAGCATGTCATCGTTCAGGAAGCGCCAGCCATCCGCGCCGCCCTGGGCGAGGAGTTCGGCATGCCTCCGGGATCGCTGGTCACAGGCAAGATGATTGCCACCCTGCGCCGCCTGGGCTTTGATAAAGTTTTTGACACCAATTTCACCGCCGACCTCACCATCATTGAAGAAGGCAATGAATTGCTGAAAAGAGTCAAAGAAGGCGGCACACTGCCGATGATCACCTCGTGCAGCCCCGGCTGGATCAAGTTCTGCGAACATTTTTATCCGGATTTGCTACCGCATGTTTCCACCTGCAAGTCACCACAGCAGATGTTCGGCGCGCTGGCTAAAACCTATTACGCGGAAATGGCGGGAATTGACCCGAAAGACATCGTATCAGTCTCGATCATGCCCTGCACGGCCAAGAAGTTTGAAGCCCAACGACCGGAAATGAACAGCAGCGGCTACCGCGATGTGGACTATGTGCTCACCACCCGGGAGCTGGGACGCATGATCAAGGAAGGCGGCATCGACTTTGAAAACATTCCAGAAGAAGATTACGACGCCCCGATAGGCGAATACACCGGCGCCGGAACCATCTTCGGCGCCACCGGCGGCGTGATGGAAGCAGCTCTGAGAACCGTTTACGCTGTGGTTACCGGCGAAAATCTGCCGAGTCTGGACATCACCCCGGTCCGCGGCCTGGATGGCGTTAAGGAAGCAGCCGTTAAAGTAGGACTGTTGGGAGACGTCAAAGTGGCCGTCGCCCATGGTCTGGGTAACGCCCGCAAACTATTGGATAAAATCCGCGAAGGCAAGGCCGACTATGCGTTCATCGAAATCATGTGCTGTCCCGGCGGATGCATCGCGGGCGGCGGCGAGCCGATCCCCACAAACAACGATATTCGTGTGAAGCGCTCCGCGGCTCTCTATCAGGACGATGGAGAGGTGCAAAAAAATCGCCAGTCGCATGAAAACGAGTCGGTGAAAAAGCTCTATGACAATTTTCTCAAAGAACCCCTGGGGCATAAGTCGCACAAGCTTCTGCATACGAAATACACCAACAGAGGCGCCGAAATGCCTCACAAAAAAGATGAATAATATCTTTTCTTAAGTTGAGCAAAAAATGAAAGAGGTTTGTTGCCAAAAGACAACCCTCTTTTTTTGTTGGATGCATTAAGGTAAAGAAGGAATCATGATCGATCAAAGAACAGAAAAAGATTTTTTAGGCGAGTTAAAAGTCCCACACGAGGCATACTGGGGAATCCATACCCAGCGGGCAATGGATAATTTCCGAATCAGTTCGCTAAAAGTAAATCCGTCGCTTATCCGGGCTCTGGCCCGCGTGAAGAAAGCCTGTTGCCAGGCTAATGCCCAGTTGGAATTTTTATCTTCCGAAAAAGCTCAAGTTATTGAACAAGCCTGTGAGGAAATTGTCTCGGGAAAAATGTACGACCAGTTTCCGGTGGACGCCATGCAGGGCGGCGCTGGAACATCCACCAACATGAATATTAACGAGGTCATCGCCAACCGCGCGATTGAACTGTCAGGCGGGGAAAAAGGCACCTATAACCTCATTCATCCTCTGGAAGACGTCAATCTTCACCAATCGACCAACGATGTTTATCCAACCGCCGTAAAGGTGGCGGCTATTTTCCTTTTGCGCAATCTGGCCCGGGCGGTATCGGAACTGCAGGGCGCTTTTCAGGAAAAAGAGAAGGAATTTGCAGCCGTCGTTAAAATCGGACGAACGGAGTTGCAGGATGCCGTACCGATCACATTGGGTGCAGAATTCTCCGCATTTGCCGAAGCGATCGGCCGCGACCGCTGGAGAACCTTCAAATGCGAAGAGCGTCTGCGCGTGGTCAACCTTGGAGGAACCGCCGTTGGCACAGGGCTTGCCGCGCCCCGAAATTATATTTTTCTGGTCATCGAAAAATTAAGAGAAACAACCGGTCTGGGACTTTCGCGAGGTGAAAATGTCATGGGCGAAACCGCCAATACCGACGCATTTGTCGAAGTCTCCGGCATCCTCAAGGCTCACGCCACTAATCTGGTCAAGATCGCCAACGATTTGCGGCTCATGAACTTTCTGGGGGAAATACGGTTGCCGCAACTTCAGGCGGGCTCGTCTATCATGCCCGGCAAAGTCAATCCGGTTCTGGCGGAAGCGGCAATACAGGTTGGCATGAAAGTGATGGCCAACGATTCCATCATCGCCGATTGCGCCTCGCGCGCAACGCTGCAGATCAACGAATTTCTGCCGCTCCTGACCCATTCGCTTTTAGAATCGATGGACCTGTTAATCAACATCAATAAATCACTGGCAGGCCACATCCGGGCAATCGTTGCCGATGCTTCAAAATGCGCTGCGTATTTCGATCACAGTCCGACGATCATCACCGCCCTTTTACCGGTCATCGGTTACGAAAAGGCGACGGAGTTAATGAAAGAATTTTCTTCCAGTTCTGAAAATAACATGCGGTTATTTTTAGAAGATAAATTCGGCAAGGAAACCGTGAACAAACATCTGGCGCCATTTGCCTTGACCGCTCTGGGGTATAAAGACCGTGGATAAAACACCGAAAGCCAACCGCCTGCATATCGCGCTTCTGGGGCGAACCAACGTCGGCAAATCGAGCCTTTTGAATTTACTGCTGGGACAGGACATTGCCATCACCTCGCCGATTGCCGGAACCACTACGGATGTGGTGGAAAAAGCCATGGAACTTCTGCCGCTGGGACCTGTATTATTCTTGGATACGGCAGGCCTTGATGATATCTCGGAACTGTCAGAAAGACGCTTGAAAAAGACAGCCAAGGTTTTTGACCGCGCCAATGTTGTCATCTTGGTTACCGAAGCGGACGTCTGGACAGACTACGAAGAATTGGTGCTCGCCGAATCACAGAAACGAAAAGTGCCGGTGATCACCGTCATCAATAAAATCGATTTGCACCGCCCTTCCGCCAATCATCTGCGGTTTCTGGAAAAGAAAACGGGAAAATTTCTAGCGGTCACCTGCAGCGATCCATTTCAGAGACAGAGTTATCTGGAAAATTTAAAACAGCAGTTGATGAACGTGGCTCCGGCCAATTTTATTGCCACGCCGTCGCTCATCGGAGATTTGCTGCCGCCCGGCGGTTTTGTCGTTTTAGTGGTTCCAATCGACTTGCAAGCCCCCAAAGGCCGGTTGATTCTGCCGCAGGTGCAGACCATACGCGACATTCTGGACAATGATGCTTCTGCCGTGGTCGTTAAGGAAAGAGAACTTGCGGCAACTCTGGGCAACCTGAAAAATCCGCCGGCCATTGTTGTAACGGATTCCCAGGCGATTTTAAAAGTCACGGCAGATGTGCCCAAAGAAATTCCGGTTACAACCTTCTCCATTTTGTTTGCAAGACAGAAGGCTGATCTGGCGTTGATGGCCGCAGGCGCCGCCGCAATCGACAAACTGAAGCCGGGCGACCGGGTGTTGATCGCTGAAGCCTGCTCCCATCATGCCCTCGAAGACGACATCGGGCGGGTGAAAATCCCCCGCTGGCTTCGCCAGTATGTCGGCGGTGATTTGCAAATCGACACGGCCTGCGGACGTGATTATCCGGAAAACCTTCAGGACTATAAACTCATTTTCCATTGCGGCGCCTGCATGATGAATCGACGTGAAATGATGACCCGGCTGCGTAAGGCTCAGCAGGCCCACGTGCCTGTCACCAACTACGGCGTGGCCATTTCATTTTTGCAGGGTGTTCTTAAACGCAGCCTGGCGCCATTTCCTTTTGCGCTTCTGGCGCTCGAAAATGAGATGAAAAACATCTGATATCTAAAAAACGGAAGGCTCTGCCTAAGTTTTATGCCATTTTTTCAATCCGCACGGCGCAGGCTTTGTATTCCGCCGTCTGGGTAGTCGGGTCATAAACCGGATTGGTAAGCCAGTTGGCGCAGGCCTCACGGAAATGGAAGGCCATCCAGACCAGTCCCTCCGGAACCTCCCCTGTTATTCGAGCTTTAACCTCAACCTTGCCACGACGCGACTTCACCAGAATTCTCTCTCCCTGCTTAATGCCCTTGGCTTCGGCGTCGGCCGCGGAGATATCAGCAGTTTCTTCGCCCAGCAGGTCATTGATTCCTTCGCAGCGTCCGGTCTGCGTCCTGGTATGATAATGATACAGACGCCGGCCGGTGGAAAGCACCATCGGGTATTCCTTATCCGGAACTTCCGCGGGTGGGATGTAATCTATCGCCTTGAACATCCCCAAACCGCGGGTAAACTTGCCACCTTTGTGCAATGTCGGGGTACCCGGATGATCTGCGGTGGGACATGGCCACTGAAGACCGTCATTTTCCAGACGGGCATATTTGATGCCGGCCATGGAGGGCGCCAATACGGATATTTCATTATCCCAGATTTCCTGAGCGCTGTTGGATGTCCACTCGTGTCCGAAGCGCTTGGCAATTTCTTTGAATATCCACCAGTTGGGTTTGGCATCGCCCGGCGGCACACTGGCCGTGCGCACGCGGCTGACGCGCCGCTCCGAGCTCGAGAAGGTGCCGTCATTTTCACTCCAGGCCGCGGCCGGCAGGATCACATGCGCAAAGCGCGTGGTTTCCGTCGGGAAGATATCCTGGCAAACCAGGAACTCCGCCGATTGCAGTTCATGTTCAACATGGTTAATATCCGGCTCGGTGTTGGCCAGATTCTCACCGAAAACATAAAAACCTTTGACTTTTCCGGTGGTCAGATTTTTCATCATCGTCGGCATCATCATGCCTGGCTTATCCGGCAGGGATTTCACGTTCCAGGCCTTTTCAAACTTGGCCCGCGCGTCCGCATTGGCCACCTGCTGATAACCGGGGAAGACATTGGGCAGCGCGCCCATGTCGCAGGCGCCCTGAACGTTGTTCTGACCGCGCTGCGGGTTGACGCCGCCGCATTCAACGCCGACATTGCCTAAGAGCATCTGGAGATTGGCGCAGGACATGACGTTGTTGACGCCGCAGATGTGTTCGGTAATGCCCAGCGTGTACATCAGCATGGCCGGCTTGACGGAAGCCATCTTGCGGGCAAGCTCGCGGATGGTATCGGCGGGAATGCCGCTGATCTTGGCGGCTTTTTCCGGCGGATATTCCATCACCTTTTTCTTTAATTCCTCAAATCCCTCCGTGCAGGCGTCCACATATTNNCCGCGTCTTTGACGAAAGTGGAAGCGACCGGATGCGCCTCCGTGATATTGGTGCCGATAAGAATAATCATTTTTGCCTTCGCATAATCGGCAAAAGAATTGGTCATCGCGCCCGAACCGAAAGAAGTCGCCAGACCGGCGACGGTGGGAGCGTGTCAGGTACGCGCGCAGTGATCAATGTTGTTGGTGCCGATCACCGCACGGAAAAGCTTCTGCATCTGATAGGAATCTTCGTTGATGCTGCGGGCGCAGCTGACGCCCGCAATCGCATCCGGCCCGTCTTTTTT
>DNYQ01000248.1:0-1867 GCA_003506745.1 Syntrophaceae bacterium | reverse complement strand
GTGCGGATTTTCTGAATTTCCCAGGGACGCCCCAAGCCTTTGGCTTTCTTTTCCGTTAAAGCGCCGACCGGACAGACCTCCACGCACTGGCCGCAGAAAACGCATTCACTTTCATGGTAGGGCAGGTCGCCGCCGGTGACAATCTTGCTTTCCGCACCGCGATAACCATGGGAAATGGCCCGGTTGACCACCACTTCATTGCAGGCCTGCACACAGCGGCCACAAAGAATGCAGCGGCTGAAATCGCGGACAATGAACGGGTTTTCATCTTCCGTGGGATAAATCTCACTTTGTTCCTTTTCCTTGAATCGCAATTTGGTAATTTTGTAATAATAGGCCAGATCCTGAAGGCGGCAGTTGCCGTTGGATTCACACATCAGGCAGTTATGACGGCCTGCGGCCAACATCAATTCCACAATCATTTTTCTGGAACGATGGACCAGATCCGTCTCGGTAAACACCTCCATCCCCGGCGTAACCGGCGTCGAGCAGGATGCCATTAATGACCGGGCGCCCTTCACCTCAACACAGCAAACGCGGCAGGCGCCGGTGGGCGCCGCGCCTTTCAGATAACAGAGAGTGGGAATTTCAATTCCGCCGTTTCGCGCCGCTTCCAGAGTCATCTGACCTGGTTTAAAGGGCGTCTCTTTGCCGTTCAAAATAAATGTTTCGCTCATCATTACATCTCCTGTAAACTATTTCAAAATATTCCAGGGGCAGGCCGTCATGGGTTCATAGCCTTTGTCCTGCATGATCATATCCATATGCACAAGGGCAATCGCGGAGATATCCATATCCCGGACATGCAGACGGCCGGCTCGATAAAGTGTCACCAGATATTTTTTGCATTGGTCGCAGACAAAAGCGGATTCCTGTGTTTTGTTCTCGACATAGAAATAATCCATTTCCTTTGGGGCTTCTTTTTCGCAGTAGGGACAAATCACTCGCGTATAACGCCATTCCTGCCCGCAGGAGCTGCAATACAAAAACCGCTTGCCGCCGTCTTCCTCGATCAAAGCAATCGACGGAAACTCGCCGCAAACCGGACAATAGCCTTTCTCCCAGGCAAACTCACCCAGAGCAGCAGTGGCTTCTCTGGCCCGCCGTTCCAGGAGGACTCGTTCGATCAGACTCAATAAGAATGACATGTTGGAAGGGGATATTTTCAAATCATTCCCCCAACGCGCCATTGTTTTGTTTTCATCACCCGGCTGCGTTGCAAAGTAATCGGCAAGGCAGAGTTTATCTTTTTGAATCAGATCAGACAGACGGTCAAGCTCTCCCGCCAGTTTAGGCAGGGCTTCTTTTACCGCTTCTGTAAGAGATAAGGCGATTTCCGTTAAGGGATCATCCGGCGCAAATAAATTGATCTGTTCAATAACGGAAACACCCGCGCGAAGTTTTACTTTGTCGATGGATGAATAATCCAACTTGGGCAAGTTAATGGAATTAACCAGTTGTCTTTGTCTGGCGATAATTGGTCCAAAAGCCTTTAAGAGCTCTTTTGAGTGAGGATTTTGTTCGATGGCACGGTCGAGAATTTGGTCCATAACGGATGTTTCGGTATTGCCGGACATTGTGCAGCGCCTTTCTCTAGAGCAAGGGATTACAACCACCCATTCGGGTGGCAAGCCCCCTTGTTCTAAGCAGAAAGCGGCGCACACTGATGATCCATACACGCCGCTTTCGCCAATGTTAATGTTTCTGTAACTAAAATAATCAATTACGCGGAGTGTCCGTGGGCGTCGGATTTCTTTTCCTCGCCCCAGGCCACCAGCTTGCCTTCATGCTCCATCTCTTTGACCCATTTCGGATGCAGCATGGTTAATACCTTTTTGTCCATCCAGCCCGTAATCATCGCATCCAC
>DNYQ01000249.1 GCA_003506745.1 Syntrophaceae bacterium | reverse complement strand
GAAAACAGGGGTGAAGGTCGAGGCGACTTTTTCCTCCACCGGCAACTTATACAGCCAGATCAAAAACGGCGCGCCTTATGATGTATTTTTATCCGCCGATGAAGAAAGGCCCGAAATTCTGCAGAAAGAAGGATGGACGCACGGGACTTTCATCTATGCGCGGGGGCAGGCGATTCTGTGGTCGGCCAATCCATCTTTCTGCAAAGCGCCAACCTGGCAGGAGGCTTTGAAAAACGACAGGATCAAAAAGATCGCCATCGCCAATACCGTCACCGCGCCTTACGGGACAGCCGCCATGACGGCGCTCCGGAAATCCGGACAGTGGGACGCCCTGCAAAGCAAGCTGGTCATTGCTCAGTCGATTGCCCAGTCCTTCCAATACGCCTCGACGGAGTCTGTGGACGCCGGTTTCTGTGCGCTTTCAGCCGCATCCACGCCCGAAGGGCGGAAAGGCTGTTTCTTTAGGATTCCGGAAGCCCCGGACATTGTTCAGGCGGGCTGTGTGGCGAAAAACGCGAAAAACAGCAAAGCCGCAGAATTGCTTTCCGTTTTTTTAATGTCGGACCACGCCGCTCAAATCAAAAAAAAGTACGGGTACCGTTAAAATGGATTATCTCGCGCTTTACGTGACACTGAAATTGGCCCTGGTCACAACCGCTGTGCTGATGGTTGGGGCCGCTCCCCTTGCCTATGTTCTGGCTTATACCCGTTTTCCGGGCAAATCGCTGGTGGAGGCCCTGATTTATCTGCCGATGGCCCTGCCGCCGACGGTCACGGGCTTTTACCTGATTATTCTGATGGGGCCGAAAGGGTGGATCGGTGGTGTCTGGCAGACATTTACCGGCGGTTCCTTGTTGTTTACCTTTCTGGGGATTACGGTTGCGTCCATTATTTATTCCATCCCGTTTGCCGTCCAGCCGATGAAGGCGGCCTTTGCAAAAATTGACCGCCGCCTGCTGGAGAGCGCCTGTATTCTGGGTTTGTCGAAGCGCGCGGTGTTTTTAAGGGTGATCATTCCCAATTCCCTGGGGGGGATCGCCGCCGCTGCTGTCCTGGTTTTTCTGCATTCGATTGGCGCATTCGGTGTTCTCCTGATGGTCGGAGGCAGCATTCCGGGGGAAACCAAAGTCGCTTCGATTGCCATCTATGAGGCCGTTGAAATGATGAATTATCAGGCTGCGGGCATGATCGCGCTCAGTTTTATTCCGATCAGCTATGCCTTTTTATTATTAATCAACAAGCTCGACGAGGGGGCCCGGGCATGACCGTTTCCGCTTCATTCAGGAAGAAATTGAAATATTTTGATCTGGACGTCTCTTTTGCCTGTCAGACGGAAAAAATGCTGGTGATGATCGGTCCTTCCGGCGGAGGGAAAACAACCGTGATCCGCATGCTGGCGGGACTGGAAACTCCGGATGCCGGAAGGGTGGTTTTCGGTGACGAAGTCTGGTTTGATTCCGACCGGCACATCAATTTGAAACCGCAGAAACGCCGTCTGGGATATGTATTTCAAGATTACAGTTTGTTTCCGCATCTGAATTTATTCGATAATGCCGCTTTTGCCGCCGTGGACAAAAAAGAAGTTGACGAACTCTTTAATCTCTTTAAAATCATTCATCTGCGGAAGCGCAAGCCCCACATGGTTTCCGGCGGCGAGCGACAGCGCTGCGCCATCTGCCAGGCGCTGGCGAGGCATCCGAGGTTGCTGTTGCTCGACGAGCCTTTTTCCGCGCTGGATGTTGTGACACGCCGGGGCTTACGGGAAGAACTCAAAAGTCTGAAAGGGACGTTGTCGTGTCCCGTAATTTATGTGACGCATGATATTAATGAGGCATTGTTCCTGGCGGATGAAATTCTGCCGTTGGTTGAGGGCAAAATCGACAGAGGATGGATGCAGCGCACGATCACCCGCGAACCGGGAGAAGGAATCACGGCCAGAGGAGCGCGCGAACCGCGACTGGCTTTAGTATATTGAGGAGTTAAAATATCAATGAATATCTGCACTTATTCTTATGAAGAGTATCTCCATCTGGTTAAATCCTTTCACGGCAATCTTGCACCGGGGCTGATTATCGGCGGCTTTATGGTTGATCTGGCGATGAAGCATCTGCCGGAAGGGGAGTTTTTTGACGCCGTCTGCGAAACACCGGTTTGTCTGCCCGACGCGGTGCAGATTCTGACGCCCTGCACCATCGGCAATGGTTGGCTCTCCGTTGTTCCTTTCGGAAAATTTGCCGTAACGCTCTATGAGAAATACACAGGCCATGGCGTACGGGTTTACCTCGACACGGAAAAACTGAACAACTGGCCGGAAATCCGCGATTGGTATCTTAAGAAAAAGAAAAAGAGCGAACAGAATTCGAATGTGCTTTTAGCCGAGATCAAGGAAGCGGGGCATCGTCTGTTCGGCATTCAGGGCGTACAGGTGAACCCTGAAAAAGTCCGCCGGAAGAAGATGGGGCCGGTGGCTGTCTGTCCGGTCTGCCATGAGGCCTATCCGACAAAAGACGGCGAAAAATGCCGCAGCTGCCAGGGTGAAACGCCCTATAGCGATGTGACGGCCGTTGATATTCATCGTCCATAAGAGGGACCAATG
>DNYQ01000236.1 GCA_003506745.1 Syntrophaceae bacterium | reverse complement strand
CCGGTCCATCTTTTCGCCGGTCAGCATTTCCTGGACGCGTTTTTTGACCGTATCGGAAACCCATAATTTTGGAATGATATCTTTTGTATCAATGCCGATTTCTCTTAAGATGCGTAAGGATTGATCCGTCGCGCCGCGCGTATAAACCGAAGGCCCGGGCACCACGCCATGTGTGAAAAAAAACCATCTCCAGCGCGGCAATCCCCAGGATTGATAAAAAGTTACGCGAATCGGCGCGCCCGTGGCAAAAGACAGGAACGCTCCCCGGTCTCCCAGGCGAAGGTCAACAACAAGGTCGAAGTGCTGCGATCGGACGTCTTTCAAAAAAGATAATTGCCTTGCGACCTGATTAAATAAATTTCCACGATACTGCTTCACTTCGATTATGTGCTCAATAGAAGGATCTGCCTTTAAGAGGCCGCCGAAACCGTCTTTTACCATCACGGAAACTTTTGAGCCTGGAAGTGAATTTTTCACCGCCCGGATACTGGGTGTGGTCCAGACCACATCACCGATGTCTCCCAGTTGAATCAGAAGAACCTTGCGGACGGAGCCGGGAAGTTTAAACGTTGATGATGAATCGATAATCCGCATGGCGTTAAAACCCTTTTCTTTTCCTGGCGTCAAGAACTTCCGTATAAATGTCTGAATATTTTGCCGCTGTCCTGGCCCATGTGTTTTGCGTGGCCGTTTGATACGCGGCATCAGACATGCGCAGGCGGACGGCGTCATCGAACATCATCTGAATTTTAGAGGCAATGAGATCTCTGTTGGACGTGTCCGCTATAACGAATCCGTTCTTTCCTTCCTGCACCAAATCTTTAGCCCCAACATTGCTGCTGACAATAACCGGGAGGCCTTCCGCCATCGCTTCCAGCACCACCATGCCGAAAGTGTCAAATTGGGACAGCATCATATACAGGTCTCCCGCCCGGTAAAGATCGGATAGTCTGTCTCTCGTGACCACGCCGGTGAAGATGACCTGTCCGGCAATTCCCGCTCTCTGAGCCGCTTGCCGGTATTTTTTGATGTTGCCTTTGCCGGCAACAATCAGCTTCAATTGACGGCTTTGCTTTGGCAGACGGGCAATGGCCAGAAAAATTTCATCGAGTCCCTTGATTTCAAAGTTCATGGAGGCGAAAATGACGACCAGATCACCCGCGCCGATGCCCAACTCCCGCCGGATGTTGGTGCGGATGTTGATTTTGTTCTTTTGTGCATCATCAGGCAGATGCACACCCGGGTGGACAACGGCCACCCGTGCCGGGTCGATGGGGTATGCTTTCAAAAAAATCTGCCGGGTCAGTTCCGAAACGGCGATAAATTTGCCGCAGCCGCCTTCATAGACCAGTTTTCTTTCCACCCACGCGGTCGCCAGATCATAGAGGCTCATGGTTTTCTTCCGGCGGATCTGATTAATCCAGTACCGGTGCGGGATGCCATGCAGCGTGTAAATATCCGCCGCAAAAATTCTTTCGTGACTGTGGACCAGGTCAAAAGGACTGCGCTTAAGCCGGCGCTCCGCAAACCAGGCAAAACTGATCGTTGTTAAAAATTTGGGGAAAGAGATAATGGGAACCTTCTGAAACCCAATGCATTTGGAATCAGACTGCCAGCGGTTAGCAAATACTTGAAATGTGAAGTCAGTTCTGCTACAGCAGGCATCAGTTAACTCGGCGGCAAACTGTTCGGCGCCGCCGACTAAACCATATTTGGGTATGACTACGGCAACTTTGGGCATAAAATAATTCTTATCGAAATTTTTGGAATTATTAGCACAGAAAAACGAATATTTCATATTTTATATTAGAAGACCCCTATGGCAAAAATTCCTCTGTCCGTCGCTATTATCACGAAAAACGAAGAAGAGAACATCCGGGCTTGCCTGGAAAGCGTCGCTTTTGCCGGGCAGATTGTCGTGGTCGATTCCGGAAGCACTGACGCCACGCTTGCGATTGCGGCGGAGTTTGGCTGTGACATTTACCGGGAGGGCTGGTTTGGCTTTGGCCGGCAAAAGCAAATCGCCATCGACAGGTGCGTCAAACCCTGGGTGCTGCTGCTGGATGCCGATGAGCGGATCCCGCCGGAGACGGCGGAATTCATCAAAGAAATTGTGATGTCATCCGACGCGAAAACGGCCGGATTTTCCTTCCCCCGGAAAAATTATTTTCAAGGGCGCTGGATACGGCATGCCGGCTGGTGGCCCGACCGGGTTTTACGCCTCTTCCGCCGGGACGCGGGCCGGATGACCGACGCTGCCGTGCATGAAGCGGTGGAAGTCCGCGGATCGGTGAAAAATCTTGATGCGGTCATCGAGCATTACACGGAAAGCGGACTGGATAAAATTCTTCAGAAAATTGACAGGTATTCGACGCTGGGCGCACAGGAGGCTTTTGCCGCCGGAAAGCGCTCGTCACCGGCGTCCGCATTTTTCCGGGCCGCTTTAACGTTTCTTCAGGATTATTTCCTGCGGCTGGGCATTTTGGACGGCAGGCAGGGATTGACGCTGGCTGTGACCGATTCGGTCAACAAGTTTTTCAAATACGCGAAACTCAGTGAATTGCAAAGGAAAAGCCGCCGCGCAGGCAAAGACTCCTGCCGCTGAAGAAAGCTGCAAATAAATGCCAATGGACATTTCATTTATCATCGTCAACTGGAACACCAGAGACCTTTTGCGCGATTGTCTGGATTCCATTGATCAAACCGTCGATGCGCTTTCGTATGAAATCATCGTCGTGGACAACGCGTCCACCGACGGGTCTCTGGACATGCTGTCGCAAAAATATCCGCGGGTTAAAACTATCGCCAACAGTGAAAATCGCGGGTTCGGGGCTGCCAATAATCAGGGCTTTGCCGTCATGCAGGGGAAATACGCCCTGCTGATCAATACGGACGCCGTGTTGACGAAAGGCGCGGTCCAAAAGCTGTGGGACTTTGCCGAAGCCAATCCCCGGGCGGCCATTGTCTGCGGCCAGTTGCTCAACGCCGACGGCAGCAAACAGAATTCCGTTGCCGCGTTTCCCACGCTCCTGACGCTGGCTTCCAACACGTCGCTTCTGGAATATTTTTTTCCCGGCAAATATCCCAGCAAGCGCTACGATCATCAAAGGCCGCTGGAAGTGGATTCGGCTATCGGCGCCTGCATGATGATCCGCAAAAAGGCGCTGGATGAAGTTTCCTTTTTTGATGAGCGCTACTTCTTCTTTTTTGAAGAGACGGATCTGGCCTTTGCAATGAAGCGCGTCGGCTGGAAGGTTTACCAGGTGCCGGACGCCCTGATTTATCATTTGCAGGGACAGAGCATCGGCCACAACACGCAATCGCGCATCGAATTTTACCGGTCGCGCTACCAGTTTTTGCGCAAATGGCATGGCGGCGCCTATTATCGGGCGGCGTCAGCCGTGATTTTTCTGCGCTTGCTGAGCAACATCCTGCTTGCCGCCGCGGGTCTTGTGTTTACGCTGGGCATGGCAAAAGGCCTCCGGCGGAAACTGGATGTCTATATCCAAATCCTCCGCTGGGCAATGAGCGACGAGCGACGAGCAACGAGCAATGAGCAATGAGCAATGAGCGATGAGCGACGAGTGATGAGCAATGAGTGGCGAGCAACGAGCAACGAGCGACGAGTGGCGAGAAGAAAAGTAGGGCGGGTCTTCAGACCCGCTGTGTGTTGAGATACGAACGACTAGATACGTTGAAGCGGCTTACAAGCTATGAGCTACGAGCGACGAGCTATTTTTTCAGGAGCGAACAATGGCGAACTCGTAAAAAGTCACATTTGTCACCCTGAGCTCGTCGAAGGGTGAGTTTAAGTAGCCGATATTACTGCATGGTTCGACCCTTCGGTAAACTCAGGACAGGCTAAGCTCACCATGACAATGTGAATAAATTATGACTCTTTAAAGGTGAATCAACAATGCCAATTTACAATGTATTCAAATCATTCATTGATCCTGTTTTTATTATTTTTGTTCTTCTTCTCATTTCCTTTTTCGTCTGCCTGAAAAGCGGCAAGAAAAAAGGCGGGGCGCTGCTTTTATTGCTGACCATTATTTTACTTTACGGATTCAGCATCGAACCCGTCTCCAACTTTCTTGCCTACAAACTGGAAAAAGACTATATCGTGGTGCAGCCGTCTGAAGAAAAAAAACCGCTTGGCGTTGTGGTGGTCTTAGGCGGAGGGCATTATGACATCCAGGCCATCAACAAAACATTTCCCGCCGGCAGCACAGCCGTCCGGTTGTTTCATGCCGTTCAGATGTATAAAGCATACAACGCCAGGTACCTTGTCTGCTCCGGAAAAGGCGAGGGTACCATAACCGAAGCGGAGCTGATGGCGCAAATGGCCGAGGCTTCCGGCGTGCCCAAAGAAAGAATCCGCATCGAACCCAAATCGGAAAACACCTACGAACACGCGGTGGAACTCAACAAAATGTTTCCCGACAAAAGCATCCGGATCGGACTGGTAACCGAGGCGTACCACATGAAAAGAAGCGAGATCGAATTTAAAAAATATTTCAGCCATGTGCTGCCCCTTCCGGCCGGCTATCTTTACGCATCGCCTTCGGGTACGCCCGCCGTCCGGTATATTCCGCAATCCAACAGACTATTTGACAACACGAATATTTTCAGGGAATATGCCGGCCGCCTCTGGTACAATATAAAGCAGTGACGAGGGACGAGGACCTCTCCCTACCCCCTCCAGAGGGGGACACGAGCAACGAGCAACGAGTGAGAAAATAGTGGATGGTTTATGGTGGATGGCAGGAAAAAGACAGGCAACGGGCGATGAGCATTGTCCCCCGCTGGCGGGGGTAGGGGGTGGTAAGTAGCACCATCAGATGATGAGCTGTTTTGGCTTGTTCTCAACCGCCGGGGGCAGGGGAAGTACGACACGCAGCCTCATGATGGGAACGCCATTGTTCCCCATCGCCGGAAATAGGGTGAAATGAGTTTTCAGGTTCCCGGGCATGATCTTGCTTGTCCCCCGCTGGCGGGGGTAGGGGGTGGTATGAAAAAAGATAATTTATGTGATTACAATAGATCCCTGCAACCTTTTGCCAATAAACTTCGCAAAGAGATGACAAAAGCGGAAGCCTGTTTATGGAAACATGTTTTACGTGCCGGACAGATGCAAGGTTATAAATTTCGCAGACAAAGGCCGGTGTTGGATTATATTGCCGACTTCATGTGCAAAGAGCTTCGCTTAGTGATAGAGGTTGATGGGATTACCCATGACTCTAAATTGGAGAAAGACAAACGCAGGACAGAAGAACTAACGCGAGCAGGTTTTCATGTTTTCAGATTTACGGATGAAGAAGTATTGACGAATATTCAGGGTGTTGCCGGGGAGATTGGGCGGGCTATTAAAGACTTAGAACCTCCCCCTACCCCCTCCAGAGGGGGACAACCACCCCCTGCACCCCCGCCGGCGGGGGACAACAGCCGTTCCTGACTCCTGACTCCTAACGCCTGAGCAACGAGCGATGAGTGACGAGTGAAGAGAAAATGGAAGAAACTATCAGCTATGAGCCATGAGCCATGAACTATGAGCCATCAGCTACCCAAAGGAGGTTTAATTTGAAACATGTACTGATCACCGGCGGATGCGGATTTATTGGGTCCAACTTTGTCCGCCACACACTGGAAAACTATCCCGATTACAAAATCGTCAATTTGGATAAACTGACGTATGCCGGCAATCCCGGCAATTTAACAGACATTGAAAAAAATCCCCGCTACCGCTTCGTCAAAGGCGACATCGTCGATGCCGCGCTGGTGCAGCGGATCTTTGACGAAGAGCAAATCGACACCGTCGTCCATTTTGCCGCCGAATCCCATGTGGACCGCAGCATCACAGGCCCCGCGGAATTTGTCCAGACCAACATCATGGGAACTTTCAATCTGCTGGAAGCCGCGAGGGAAGCCTGGTTTGCCAACGGCAAAACCGGCGTGTCAAAACAAGCCTGCCGCTTCCTCCATGTCAGCACGGACGAAGTTTACGGCTCGCTGGGCGAAACCGGCGCGTTTCAGGAGACCACACCCTACGATCCCCGATCGCCCTATTCCGCCAGCAAGGCCTCGTCCGACCACCTGGTCAGCGCCTATNNCAGGGAAAGGCGCTGCCCGTTTACGGCGACGGCAAAAACGTCCGCGACTGGCTTTATGTTGTCGATCACTGCGAAGCCATCCTCACCGTTTTGCAGAAAGGCAGAATCGGCGAAACCTATAACATCGGCGGCAACAGCGAAAAACAAAACATTGAAATCGTCCACACCATCTGTGATATACTCGATGAAAAAGTCGGCCTGCTTGCGGGCGGAAAGAATAGACGAGCCCTCATCACCTACGTCAAAGACCGCGCCGGGCATGACCGCCGCTATGCCATCGACGCCACGAAAATCCGCACCGAGCTGGGCTGGTCGCCCAAAGTAAATTTTAAAGACGGCATGCGCAAAACCGTGGAATGGTATCTGGACCACAAACCCTGGATCGCCTCCGTCACCGACGGCAGCTATCGGGAGTATTATGAGAAGATGTACGGAAACAGATAAAAAAGTTTTAAGTATTAAGTGTTAAGGGTTAAGGGTTAAGGGTTAAGGGTATTTTGATGCACACCGTGTGCGTCACTCTGCTTAAAACTTAATTACTTAAATCTTAAATCTTAAAACTTTTTTTGGAGGGATTTATATGACAGCTATTCATAAAGGAATTATTCTTGCCGGCGGCGCGGGGAGCAGGCTGTATCCTCTCACGCTGGTCGCCAGCAAGCAGCTTCAGCCCGTTTACGACAAGCCGATGATTTACTATCCCCTGGCTACGCTCATGACGGCGGGCATCCGCGACATCCTCATCATCTCCACGCCGCAGGATACGCCGCGCTTTGAAGCCCTGCTGGGCGACGGCAGCCGCTGGGGAATCAAACTCTCCTACAAAGTCCAGCCCGAGCCCAAAGGCATCGCCCAGGCGTTTCTGGTCGGCGAAGAATTCATTGCCGGGCAGGCCATCTGCCTGATTTTAGGCGACAACATCTTTTACGGCAAGATGGATCTCAACAAAATCGTCGAAGAATTTCAAGACGGCGCCGTCATCTTCGGCTATTACGTCAACGACCCGGAACGCTACGGCGTTGTGGAATTTGACGCCGAAGGCAAAGCCATCAGCATCGAAGAAAAACCCGCTAAGCCTAAATCCAACTATGCCGTCCCGGGCCTTTATCTTTACGACAAAAACATCACGCAGATCGCCAAAGCCATGAAACCCTCGGCGCGCGGCGAACTGGAAATCACGGACGTCAACATGGAATATTTGCGCCGCGGCGGCCTGCACGTGGTTGCGCTGGGGCGCGGCATCGCCTGGCTGGACACGGGCACACACACCAGCCTGCTGGAGGCCAGCCACTTCATCGGCACGCTCGAAGCCCGGCAGGGTCTGAAGATCGCCTGCCTGGAGGAAATCGCTTTCCGCATGGGCTTTGTGGACAAAAAGAAAATGAAGCAGGTGATCGAAGACACCCCAAAATCCTCCTACCGCGACTACCTGGAAAGAATTATGAAGGAGAAAACCTTCATCCAAAAAGGGGACGGTTCTATTTAAGATTTAAGTAATTAAGATTTAAGTAGTTAAGGGGTAAGGAAAAAATGCAATAAGCGACGAGTGATGAAGTTGTAGGGCGCGGTCCCCGAACGCGCCGCTTTTCGGACTGTTCGTGCAAAAAGGGGACGGTTCTATTTAAGATTTAAGTAATTAAGATTTAAGTAGTTAAGGGTTAAGAAAAAAATGCAATAAGCGACGAGTGACGAAGTTGTAGGGCGCGGTCCCCGA
>DNYQ01000256.1:2247-5822 GCA_003506745.1 Syntrophaceae bacterium | reverse complement strand
CCGAAGTAAAGGGTGTGGTAATCTTTTTTCGGATAGATGGCCTGATCATAATTTTGATCCAGAAACACGGGATTCATGGCGGATTTGTAAACGATTTTGCATTCAAAGTGAGTTCCCGCAACATGGATGATCGGCGATCCGACATGCCGCCCGCCTGCTGTTTGCAGTTTGCACATCTTGAATTTGTCCACATCCCGGCCCGATTTCGTGCCGCAAAAAGCGATCTCCCTGCTCAGATCACCCGACGGGATGGTCACGGTAAAATCTGATGCTTTTTCGATGATGCCGAACGTGTACCGGGAATCGCGCACCGCCACCATCATGATCGGCTTCTGCCAGATGAACCCGAGAGTGGCCCAGCCGATGGTCATGGTATTTTGCGCATCGGCGGCCTTCACGGTCAGGAAAGCCCCTTTCTTGATTTTGCGCATGGCATCATCCGCGACGCTCATATATTTTAAATCCTTCATGACATCCTCCTTAAACAGGTAAAGTAATATTTTACGCCATCAAATCCAGCAAATATCAAGATCAAACACCACGGAGCAAGCCTTGCCCTAAGTCGCGTCCTGCGCTCCCTTGCGCACGCGCTTTTTGGCCCATTCAAAATACGTCTCGATGACGTAAAGCGCGTCCTGGATGGTGGCATAAACGGGAAATCCCGCCTTGCGCAGCGCGTTAAAGGTCGAAATTCGAACGCGCTCCGCCTCGAAATCATTTTCCAAAAAGCACGACAGGACGGGGATCACCGGTTTTTTGATTTGTTCGGCCATTTGCAGGATCGTGTCGGCGCTGTTTTTGACATTCAGAAACATCTCCGCATGCATAATATATTCAACGGAGAAATAAGGAACGATCACATCGATGGCGTCGTCTTCATTGAGGGCTTTCATCGTGTGCAGCATCACGTTAAGGTCGAAGCCGGAGGCCCCGAGATCGACGGGATTGGTCGTCGAGGTGTTGACCCCCATGATCTTTTCACCGATCATCCGCTGCGTGCGCGCGCTCAACTCGGGAAGCTCGACCCCTGAGGCAACGGCCAGGTCGCTGAACAGAACCGAAACGCCGCCCCCGGCGCCCAGAAAACCTACACGCCGCCCCCGCGGGAACTTGTTCGCCGTTCCCAGCATCGCCAGATACATCATTTGTTCAAAATCGTCCACCAGCAGGCCCCCGTGCTGCCGCACGGCCGCGGCCCAAATGGTATAGTTGCTTGCCATGGCGCCCGTGTGGCTGGCCGCCGCCTTTGATCCCAGTTCCGTTTTGCCGCCTTTCAGAATAATGACAGGCTTTTTGGCCGTCGCCCTTCTTAGCGTTTTGAGAAATTTACTCGCATCCTTGATATCTTCCACGTAACAGGCGACAAGGCGGATCTTGTCGTCATCCGCCAGATATTCCAGATAATCCTCCAGCCGCAGGTCAATCTGGTTTCCGTAGGAGACGACTTTGTTCAGCCAGATGCCCCGGGTTGTCGCCATCGCCACAAAATTGGATGTAATGCCTCCGGATTGCCCCAAAAAGGCGATGGCGCCCGGATCACGCTGATCTTTCAGAAGCCGGAAAGAAAGTTTCGACTCGAAGCATTGAACGCCGATGCAGTTGGGGCCGACAATCCGAAGATGCCCTTTCCGGGCTTCCCGGACCAGATCCTTCTCCAGCTGCAGGTTTCCCATTTCGCCAAAACCGGACGTGAAAAAATGAATGAATTTGATCCCTTTGCGGACGGCCGCCTTGACAATGTCCATGGACTGCTCGACCGGCGCGGCAACCAGGGCAAAATCAACGGGGCCCGGCAGTTCATCGATGGACGCATAGGCTTTGACGCCGCCCACTTCGGCGCGCCGCGGGTTGACGGGATAAAGAGCGCCGGTAAAACCGTTCATCTGCTGAATCTGGAAATAAGGCACCTTCCCGCCGCCAAGATTGTCTGATGCGCCGATGACGGCCACACTTTTGGGATAAAATAACGAATCAAGATTCATGTTGTTTCTCCTTCACTGATGCTGATGCATCGATATTTTCTTTGAGATAGGACATCAGCCTGGCATAAATACGGTCGATTCCTTCCGTCGCCGGCAGCGTATCCCTGATCTTCCTGAGATAATCCCGCTCATAAATCATTTGAAATGTCGGCGAATAATTAACGTCATAGACCCAGGCCATCTGCAGAAGCTTGAAGTCGTTGAGCGACCTCAAATGCTGCATGCTGATCAATTTGCCTTCAGAAAGGCAGGCCATAATTTCTTCGGAAACCTCGGGGGTGTCCGGCAGGTCAAGCTCAATGGCGGCGCTTCTTTCCGCGCCGTCTGCATAGTAATACGTTGAAACCAGATGGAAGATGTCCAGTTTATCCGCATCCCTGAGCAATCGGCTGAAATACAGGCAAATGTGGCTTTCATCTTCAGGGACACTCAAACGGTTATGGTAGGAAATCGATTTCAGGATCAGCTCCCGGGCATCCGCAGGCAAAGCCGCAAGCGCATTCTCCTGTTCCAGAACCTTGACGCCCAGCTGTCCGTGGTTTTCTGATTTTTTGTCCACGAAGGTCTTGTGGCGGGCAAACTGTTCAAAGCGGCCGATGTCATGAAAAAGGGCCATCACCTCGGCCAGCCTGAGGTTGTTTTTGCTTAAATCCATCTTCCTGCCGATGTTCAGAATCTCATCGCAGACCCGGAAAGAGTGCTTTTCCTTCAGCACCAATCCTTCCTGAACCACGGGGTCAGCCGAATAAAAAGACTGAACATACCGTGAGAACCACTGCTTCAGATGATCCAAATCCGATTCTGTTACCTGATACTCGTTTTGCGATACCATCATGGTTTCCTTTGTCCCGAAAGCGAACTATCACAAGGCAACAGGAAATGCAAATCAAGACAAACCTACGCCAACAGAAACAGAACTTTTCTCGTCGCTCGTTGCTGTCTTCCTATCGCTATTGCATCAGGGTAAAGTCGATGCCGCCGATAGGCACCCAGGACGATTCCTCCCAAGCGGGTTTGTCGCGCTCCCGAAGCAGGAATTCGATGCGATAACGCCCCGGTTTCCTGACGTCGAAAGTGAAAAGAACGGCTCCCGGATTGTTGCAATAGGAACTGATGCGGTATTGCGGATTCTGCCCGTTGTTATCGCCATCGGGATGCTTAAGGATATACCCGAAAACATATAGCGGCAGATTGTTGGAATTGACGTAAGTGTTGACGGGCGGCCCTTCCAGCATTGCGCCAAACTTGTTTCCTTTGCCCCAGGCACTCATCGCTTCCTTGACGGAAAAAGTGTCCCGGACATCAATCGCTCTAATTTCTCTGTCATAGGTATTCGAGCCTATGGAAACTTCGTCGTAGATCCCAACGCCCCAGCTCTTCAAGCGCCATTGCTTGTATTGAAAAGAAGGAACGGGAAAGGGGTGGCCGCCTTTTCCGGATGAACGGATGTCCGCTGACGGGGGCTGCTTCTTTCCATCGGTGAAGGCGATGGAATATTCCCGGACGGAAACTTCTCTTTTGGACTCTCTTTCTATAATCGCCGTTCTAACTTTCCACGTGCCGAACGCCGGAGATAACTTGTTCGGACTCCTG
>DNYQ01000256.1:0-2227 GCA_003506745.1 Syntrophaceae bacterium | reverse complement strand
GCAAAGGCCGCCGGCGCCGCTGTCAGCAAAAAGAAGAAAAATGACGAAAGGATTACCGTCTGTTTGAAAAGCTTGTTTATCTTGGAAAAAACGCTCTGCATGCTCAAACCTCCATAGACTTTGATTTTACGCCAACCCTTTTACCACATGTTAAGTTGGAGTTCAGCCGTTTATTGACCATTTCTGATCAAACTATTAAATTGTCTTGACTTTCCCTGTATTAGGTATAGCCTGTACTCAGACAATGTAATAGACATCCACAGAAACCGTGAATTTCTTTCCAGCATAGGAAAATCGTAGTCGCTATTAAAGCCCTGCCCATTACAATGAGGCTGGGCTTTTTGTTTTTTGGTGTAAAATGGATGGAGAGCCTTTGGATTGCATGAAGTGATTAACCAACCACCTCACAGCAAGCTGTCGAGGTATGAAATGAACTTCATGATATCGCAGCAAGCTGCGTAGAATTAACACTCGTCCCGCAACAGCGGGATAAAAAAGGAGAAATAAAATGAATATACACCTGATTGAGCCATTGAATAAATTTGTAAAGTTACCAGACAGCAGATGGGAAAGCGGATGGTGGAATATCGATGAAAGCAAGGCTAAGAAACTGGTGGGCGGTGAAATTTATTTTCACAAAAAACAACAGGAACCATCCTTTTTTGGCGGCTCGATAACAGGCTATCGCATCGATCAGAATGAACAATACCAGGGTAAAATTGTTTTCACGCTGCGATATGATGCGGCATGCAGAAATGTTAAGACAGACAAGTCCGGATGGTCTAAAAAAATGAAGATCATCAGCCATGACTGAAGATCTGCTGGATTACTGGCTGCGGATAATAAAACCGCTATTCCCGGCGAACGCCTGGGTTGAATCGAGACTCTCCGGCAGCGGTCATTTAATACAAATCGACTGGAAGATCGAGAACGACCCGCACCGGCGCAACATGCGTTCCAGGAAGATCGAGATAACCATCAAAGAGGAAGTCATTGACGATTATCTTAGCAAGACTTTTGACCAACGGGCATTATCAGACATCAAAATGAAACAATGGATTTCCGAACGGTATAACAATTTCATTCTTGAACAGGATGCGCATATATCCAATTCCGAATCTCCGGATAAATGGCGCATTTCCAAAGACATGCTCAGTTGCTAAGACGACGAAACATCACGTCAATTTCCGCATGGTCGTTTTCCATCAAGGTTTTCTTTTGGGTTGCTTATCAAACTTATCCCTGGCCTTTTGCTTCTGTTTTTCAGCACTCTGTTTCTGACCCTTTTCTTTATCTTTCTTGCCGCCCTTGTCTCCCATGATATCACTCCTTTTGTGTTTTTCTAAAACATCTTTTAAGTCGTGTGGCATTGGATGCAGACAGTAGATCCGTTTCCGGTGAAACAGCTTTACACAGAAAGACGTATAGGTCAATCCGCACTTTGGATGATCGGCCCGGCTGAAATGGATTCAATAATATCCGAAGACGCATGGGGAGCAGACGTCTTTGCATAGGTCTTTTTCCTCCGTGTCAACATGCGTTTTAATTCTTTATCTGCCTGCTTCTGCTGCCTTGCTCTTTCTTTGGCCTGCGTTCCACTGCTATTCATTGGCTTCCCCATTTTTTTAAACCCCCATTTATCTTTCCGGAAAATGGAAAAATACATGCTGAAAAATAAAGAGGCGCTCCAGGATAATATATTTTGATGGAGCGCCTCTTGCTGATCTAAGTTCTGATTACATAAGTTTTACGTTTTCCGCTGCAGGGCCTTTTGCGCCCTGAACAACATCGAAGCTCACAGCCTGGCCTTCAGCCAGCGTCTTGAAACCGGTGGCTTGAATGGCGCTGAAATGAACGAAGATGTCCCCGCCATCACTCTTCTCGATAAACCCAAAACCTTTACTCTCATTGAACCATTTTACTTTACCTTCTGACATAATGAGTATCCTCCTTTCCCCCATATTTATCTCAAGTCGAACGCCATGATGACAGAAACAAAAAGGCCACCAACACTGTTAAAGAGTAAGGTGGCCGCCTTTGCACTTCAAATTGTCATAACGTAACTTTTTCTGTACCCTATTGCTAATAGACCAGCGAAAAGTACAGGATATGGTTGAACCCTACTTGCCTTATGACGTAATGTCAAGCCATTAATCACCGACCCTTGATTGATTCGACCTTAATAAAAAATGGCTGGACTCCAACCAAGCTTGTGGTACATGTATTC
>DNYQ01000126.1:1703-4435 GCA_003506745.1 Syntrophaceae bacterium | reverse complement strand
TTCCGCAGGATGAAATGGATCTGAGGGCCGCCAAAACGGTTGCATTCGCGGTCAAAATATGCTCAATCTTATTTCCACAATTTAATAATTTCAGGAGGCAGTCATATGCAGGTATTCTCAGCAAGTGATATCGTTGAAGTCGCAATCAGAATTGAAGAAAACGGAATTAATTTTTATAAATTCGCCGAACAGATCGCCAAACCCGAAGATGCCAAGAAGCTCTTCGCCCAGTTGGCGCAGGCTGAAGCCGCCCACAAGCGCACGTTTGAAAAGTTCTTTGCAGCCATGGAAAAATACGATCCGCCGGAGCAATACGCCGGTGAGTACAGCATGTATCTGCGTAACTATGTCGATAACAATCTCATTTTTACAAAAGAAATCATGGATAAGCAACTGGCCAAGGTAACCGACACCGTCGGCGCTTTTGAATTTGCCATGCAGCGTGAGTTAGATTCTATTCTGTATTATCACGAAATCAAGAATCTTGTTCCCGCGGCGCAGCATGAAGCGATTGAAAAGATTATTGAAGAAGAAAGAAAACATTACGCAAGCCTGTGCGACATGAAAAAACGTTACACAAATTAAGGGGCGTTCGCCCGTTTACACTGGGACGCATGAAAAAGCCGCCTTTCGGGGCATGCTGAGAATCTCGGCGGGAACGGAGACTTTGCCGATGTCATGGATGATGCCGGCCATGCGGATGCCTTCGATTTGATCCGGGGAGAGGCCCATTTCCGTGGCAATGGCGCGGGAAATATCAGCCACACGGCGCTGATGGCCCGCGGTGTAAGGATCTTTCGATTCCACCACCAGGGCAATGGCCTGAACGGTTCCGCCCAGGGCCTTCCTCAGTTGATCCATGCTGTTTTTCCGGTCGGTAATGTCGCGGGCGACGCAGCTCGCGGTTGGCCGTCTCCAGGTCCAAAATCTTCTTTTCGAGCTTTCTGAATAGAATTTCATTATACTGTCGAAAATATTCCATTTCTTTACCCAGAGGCCCGCTGAGAGGTTGCTTTGCCGTATTTTTATCTTCCAATATCTCTTTGAAGATTTTGATCAACAGATCCGGTTCCTGGGGCTTCAGAAGGAATCGCTCCGCCCCGAGGCTCAACGCAAATTTTTTATCTTTCGGCTCCGTATAGGTGGCCGTGTAGAAAACGAAGGGAATATGCTTAAGCTTCTCGTCGGACTTCCACGCCCGGCAAAGCGCGTAGCCGTCCATCACGGGTATCAGAATGTCGGAGACAATCAGGTCGGGAGGTTGAGCCTGGGCTTTCTCCAGAGCGTCTCTGCCGTTTTCCGCCGAGATGACTTCAAAACCACTCGCCTTAAGCAGGCTTTCCAGCAGGTATCGATTGTCAAAATTGTCGTCAACATTGAGAATGCGTGTTGCCATGGTCCGTCCCTCTGTGTGTTCTGCGACTGGGTCTCCGCTCACGTAAAATCCCTCGTTACGGGAAAGTAAAGCGTAAAGGTGGTCCCCTCTCCGACTTTTGTCTGAACGTCAATATACCCGTTCAGGTCCTTTACGGTTCCCCAGACAATCGACAATCCCAGTCCGGTTCCGCTTCTGCCCATCATCTTCCTGGTGTAAAACGGCTCAAATATCTTCCCCTGGTGTTCGGGAGGAATCCCCATCCCCGTATCGGATACGCTCAAAACGGCGTAATCACCCTCCTTAACCTCATCATAGCCCACAATGGCTTTATCCAGATACCGGTTTTCCGTTCGAATTGTCACAGTTCCCGTTTGGGTAATCGCTTCCGCCGCATTGGATACCAGATTCATCAGTGTTTTTTCCAGATGAACGGACGAGCCCTTGATATTCAGAAGATGGGGATCAAAGTCCGTGCGGAAGATCACATGGAGATGAAAGTCCTTCATCTTTTCAAAAACAGGGGACTGGAGAAAACCGGAAACAATCTGGTTGAGATTCACGACATCATCCGACACCGTCACCCCCCGCCGTGCCAAGGTGAGAAGGTCCTGAATGATCAAACTTCCTCTCTGCGTGGACTGCAGGATCTTTTCCACATGATTTCTGGCCTTCTGCCCCTCGGGAATTTCTTGGAGCAATAATTCCGAGTATCCGATCAGAATCCCCAGAACGTTGTTCAGAACATGGGCGACGCCGCCGGCCAGCTGACCCAGGCCTTCCATTTTTTCCGCGCGATGCAGACGCTCTTCCAGCTTTCGCTTCTCTTCCTCCGCCTGCTTGCGGTCGGTCACGTCCCGGGAAAACCCCCGAAATCCAAGCGGCTTGCCGTTGCCGCCTCTGATCAGAGATGCTGAAATTTCATGATATGCCCTTGTGCCGTCCTTTCGGATAACCTCCATATCCAATGATTTGACCGGTTCGCCCGTGGTATAGATTTTCCTGAAAACCTGATAGGCTTTTTGGGCGTTTTTCTCATCCAGATACCGCCGGCTGTTCATTCCAAACATTTCATCTCTGGAATATCCGAGAATTTTGCTTTCCGCATCGTTGACAAAGGTGTAATTACCGGCCAGGTCAGTCTCAAAATAGCCGTCCACCATCTGCTCGATGATCATGCGGTGTTTTTCCTCGCTTTCCCGCAGGATATCTTCCCTCTGCTGATGTTCAGCAGCTGATTTTTCCAGCTCCCGGATTTGATGCTTTAATGCGACATTTTCTTCGATGATGTCCTGATAGGTTTTGGAAGAATCTTGCATGGAACGCCTCTCCCGTCGGATCAACCCCCTCGCAGCAA
>DNYQ01000126.1:0-1686 GCA_003506745.1 Syntrophaceae bacterium | reverse complement strand
TTATAGCGCAGCATTCTCTCCGACATGCCCAGAATTTCCGAGGCCCGGGTCTGGTTATCCGCTGCCTTGATCATGGCTTCAGTGATCAGGCGCTTCTCCAGGTCTTCGAGTGAATCCCGCAGAAAGCCCCGGTTGCCCTGTGCTTCGGCAAATAAGTCGTTTTTAAAAGGCAAATCGTTCACGGTCACGTAATCGTCCCGGGTAATGACAACGGCCCGTTCCATAATATTCACCAGTTCGCGGACGTTGCCCGGATAATCATATTTTAAAAGCAAATCTCTGGCTTCCGAGGTCATTCCCCGAATATTTTTCCCGTTTTCTTTGGCAAATTTTTCCAGAAAATGGTCAAGCAGCGCCGGCAGATCCTCTTTTCTTTCCCTCAGCGGCGGAAGCGATATCGCCACCACTTTCAACCGGTAGAAAAGATCCTCGCGGAATGCGCCTTCTCTTACGCTTGCTTCCAGATCGCGATTGGTCGCGCTGATGATCCGGACATCCACGGAGATGCTGGCATTGCTGCCCAGCCGCGAAATTTCCCGCTCCTGTAGAAATCTTAATAATTTAACCTGAATGGCGGGGCTGAGTTCGCCGATTTCATCCAGAAAAAGCGTGCCGCCGTCCGCCTCCTCAAACCGGCCGATGCGGCGTGTGCCGGCGCCGGTGTAGGCGCCTTTTTCATGGCCGAATAATTCACTCTCCAGCAGGTTTTCCTGCAGGGCGCCGCAGTTCACCACGACAATCGGTTTGTTAGCACGAGGACTTAATTGATGAATGAGCCGCGCCAAAAGTTCCTTGCCCGTGCCGCTTTCACCCTGGATCAACACGGACGCCCGGCTGGCNNCAGTTCTTCCAGTTCCACCGGTTTTGTAATATAGTCGATGGCGCCGACCTTGATGGCCTCCACGGCTGTTTCAATGGTGCCGTAGGCGGTAATGATCACCACATCAATTTCATGGTTGATTTTTTTCACTTCCTTGAGAACTTCCACACCGTCCATGCCGGGCATTTTATAGTCCAGGAGGATCAGATCAAAATGGTTACTTAAAACCATTTTAATCGCGGTTTCACCGTTTTCCGCTTCCATAACCCTGTGCCCTTCGGAAATCAGAAAATCACGAAGCATTTCCCTCTGGGAACGTCCGTCTTCCACAATCAGGATATTTAATTTTCGCATGGCTTCCCGTCCTTGGCGTCAGGTTTTATCACTTATTTTCTCGAGCGGCAAAATGATTTCAAAGGTCGTTCCCGCGCCCCGGCGGCTGATGACGCGAACATCTCCGCCATGGCCGCGGACAATCTCCGTGGCCAGGGGAATTCCCAGTCCCAAGCCTTTTTCCTTGGTGGTGTATTCCGGACTGAAGATTTTTTCAATTTCTTCCGCCGTCATGCCGCACCCGGTGTCCGTAATGCTCACTAAAAGATAATTTTTGTTTTCCTTATCCACGGCAATCGTAATGGTGCCCTGGCCGGTAATGGACTCCATAGCGTTCTTGATAAAATTCAGGAAGGCCTGCTGAAGTTTGTTCATGTCCATGGGAATGACGGCGGGGCTTAAGCGCCATTTTGTCTCCAGCGTAATGCCTTTTGACTTGGCCTCTTCCGCAATCAAACTGACAATTTTTTGCAGAACTTCCGTGACGGAGAAATTGTTCAACTCCAGCCTTCTGCTTTTGGAGAAGGAAAGAA
>DNYQ01000081.1:6863-7407 GCA_003506745.1 Syntrophaceae bacterium | reverse complement strand
TACAACCGGCCATGCGACGGAGGTTCTGAAGGTGATCGAAAGAAAGGCCGATATGACGTTGGCCACTCCCTCTGGAAAGCTAATGGGTGAACGCTCGATGTGGGCGGATAAGGCGGAGCGCCTGACGATGGAAAATACCCGTCAGATCTGTCCCGGTGTTTATGTGGCCGGCATGTCGGCGAATGCGGCTTTTGGCGGGCCGAGGATGGGACCGATTTTCGGCGGGATGCTTCTGTCCGGCCGAAAAGTTGCGGAATTAATTCTGGCATCATCCTGAATGCCGGAAGTTTGTATCAACAAGTTTGGAGGAAAAAATGACACATTTGGAAAAAGCACGCGAAGGAATCATTACGGAAGAGATGAAAGCCTGCGCGGTAGAAGAAGACGTTGAGGGAGAATTTATCCGGCAGGGCATGGTTGATGGAAACATCGTAATCTGCCGCAATGTGAACCATACGGGAATCAAACCGCTGGCGATAGGACTTGGTTTGCGCACCAAAGTCAACGCCAATATCGGCACATCCAGGGACAATAATGATTTGGC
>DNYQ01000081.1:1589-6848 GCA_003506745.1 Syntrophaceae bacterium | reverse complement strand
AGTGAGAAAAAAGCGATCTCAGAAATGACGCCGGATGATATGTTTGACGTGATCGAAGAAAACGGTCGCGATGGTGTCGATTTCATCACTGTGCACTGCGGCGTCAATCGTGAAAGCGTGGCCGCCGTGGAAGCCCAGGGAAGAGTATTGGGCATCGTCAGCCGGGGCGGCTCGATGACGGCCAATTGGATGCGCTGCAACAGCAAGGAAAATCCGCTTTATGAGGAATATGACCGCCTGCTCGAAATTGCTCACCGTTACGATATGGTTTTGAGTCTGGGCGACGGTTTACGGCCCGGCGCCATTCATGACGCGACCGACCAGGGGCAGCTGATGGAGTTAATCATTTTAGGGCAGTTGGCCGCCCGCGCTCGCGACGCCGGGGTACAGGTCATGATTGAAGGGCCCGGACATGTGCCGATTACCGAAGTGGAAGCCAACATCAAACTGCAGAAGAAATTATGCCAGGGCGCTCCGTTTTATGTGCTGGGACCGCTGCCGACGGACATCGCGCCGGGTTATGACCATATCACCTCCGCGATTGGCGGCGCGATTGCCGGGGCCGCCGGGGCCGATTTCCTCTGCTATGTAACCCCGGCCGAACATCTGCGTCTGCCGACATTGGCCGACGTCCGCGACGGCGTCATCGCCGCACGGATCGCCGCGCACATTGCGGATATTGCCAAAGGGGTGAAGGGCGCGCGTGAGCGGGATCGAAAAATGTCCGAATGCCGGAAAAACTTTGACTGGCAGGGGCAGGTGGATTTATCCATCGATCCGGAAAGAACCGTTGCGCTTCTGGAAAAAAGCAAGAGCGCTCAGGATGAAGGTTGTACGATGTGTGGTGAATTCTGCGCGATCAAGCTCGGGAAACGGTAAATAAAAAGATAACATGGGGAAGGAAGATTGATCCGGACGGTGGACGATCATCAGACGGAAAAGATCCGCAACGCCAAAGCCATCATCAGCCGACTGACTGAGGCGGGTTTTGAAGCTTATTTTGTCGGCGGCTGCGTGAGGGATTTTTTACGCGGCGTCACGCCCGGTGATTATGATATCGTAACCTCCGCTTTGCCCGATCAGGTCATCCGTCTCTTCAAACGCACTATTGCCGTCGGCGCCAGGTTCGGTGTGGTCGTGGTGATGGAAGACGGCCATCCCTATGAAGTGGCGACCTTTCGCAGCGACGATGTGTATGAAGACGGCCGGCGACCCTCACAGGTTCACTTTTCTTCCGTCCGCGAAGATGTCCTCCGACGTGATTTTACGATTAACGGCCTGTTGATGGATGCCGGGACGGGTGAAATCCTCGATTATGTTGACGGCCGCGCCGATATGGAGAAGAAAATCATTCGCACCATTGGCGATCCCGCCATTCGTTTCAATGAAGACTATCTGAGAATGCTGCGGGCGATCCGTTTTGCCGCTAATCTGGATTTTATTCTTGATGGCGCCACCGAAAATGCGATATCCCGACATGCGGCCAAAATCACGGAAATCAGCGCAGAGCGCATCCAGGAGGAATTAAACAAAATTCTCACGCGCGGCGGAGCGCGCCGTGGTTTGGAATTGATGGCCGATACGGGCATTCTCCGGCACGTCATGCCGGAAGTGGACAGGATGCGGGGCGTGGCGCAGCCGCCGCGTTTTCATCCGGAGGGCGATGTCTGGCAGCACACGGTGATCATGCTGGATATCTTATCGGCGGAAAGAAAACCCGAAGCCAATTTGGCGCTGGCCTGGGGGGCACTGTTACACGATGTCGGCAAGCCGGTAACGCGGACGGAAGATGAAAACGGCGTCCATTTTTACGGACATGTGAAGTTGGGAGAACCCATTGCCGACGCCTTGATGCGGAGGCTGCGATGTTCCCGAGCACACAGAGAAACGGTCTTGGGCTTAATTCATCAGCACATGGCTTTTATGAACGTGCAGAAGATGCGGCCCGCTCGGTTGAAGCGATTTTTACGGATGCCGGATTTCGATTTGCACCTGCAATTGCATCGCCTGGATTGCCTGGCCAGCCATGGGATGCTGGACAATTATCAGTTCTGCCTCGATCAACTCCAAAATATAGAGCAGGAGGAGCTGCACCCGCCGCGTCTTTTAACCGGCGATGATTTGCTGGGCATGGGATTTGCCCCCGGAAAACTTATTGGAGAAATCTTGCGGGCGCTGGAAGAAGAGCAACTGGAAAACAGGATCCATGTCAGGGAAGAAGCGATGGCTTTTGTCAAAAGAGGCTGGAGATTGTAATACGGATAAGAGGATGAGTCGAAGCAAGATGAATCGAAACAAGAAAATCTTCCTGAGCATTATGGTCCTGCTGATGATCGGTCTCTGCATGCAATCGTGTGCAAGCCGTGACGTAAAAGTCAAATCCGTTTTACCGAAGCCGCAAAAGCCTTCATTGGCGATGATGGGGTACACGATTCAGGCGGGTGCGTTCGCGCGGGTGGAGAACGCGGTGCGTTTGACGCAAAAACTCAAAGCTCAGGGGCTGGATGCCACTTATTTTAAAGCAGATGATGGTTTGTTTAAAGTGCGGTTTGGCAATTTCTTGTCCAAGGATAAGGCGAGGCTGCGGGCACAAGCGTTGCAAAAGGCCGGTGTGATCGAAGCATACTATATTGTTTTGCCGGAAGACTCTGCGGCGGCGAAGCAAAAACAATATGGCACCGATTATTTAAGAGCGTCGCTTGTAAGAACCGCCCATGACTTTATCGGTGTGCCTTATCTGTGGGGCGGAGCGTCCGCCGAGACGGGATTTGACTGCAGCGGTCTGACGATGACGGTCTATCAGCTAAATGGTCTGGATTTACCGCGTCACTCACGAACGCAGTATGACGCAGGAGATACGATCGATCGGAATGATCTGGAGAAAGGGGATCTGGTTTTTTTCGCTACGCGCGGAAGCGGAAAAGTATCGCATGTCGGCATTTATATCGGCGATGGTCAGTTCATTCATGCGCCGTCACGCGGCAAAACCATTCGCATCGAATCTCTGTCCACGGAATACTTTGCCCGAAATTATGTCGGCGCAAAAAAATATTTTTAACGTTGTGCCTCGAACGGTCGAATCCGAAAAATAAAAAACAAAATATTTTTATGGTTTTTGTGTAGTTTTTGTTGACCGAAAGAAAAAAATAAAGTAATATTACGCCACATCAGTAAGATTACTAATTCTGAAAAGAAGAAGTAAACTCAATTAAAGGAGGCTAAACCCAATGACAGCAACAGCAAAGAAAGTAGTGAAGAAGGCTGCAAAGCCCGCCGCGAAGAAAGCAGCAGCGAAGAAAGTTGTTAAGAAGGCCGCAAAACCCGCCGCTAAAAAGGCCGTGAAGAAAGTCGTCAAGAAGGCCGCTGCAAAAAAACCCGAGGCAAAGAAGGTTGTCAAAAAGGCAGCAGCCAAAAAGTAACATCGATCTGTTATCAAAATTTAAAGAGCAGGTGAACGCAAGTTGCCTGCTCTTTAAGTATCAGCGCCGGTTCTTTCCTCCTTGCCCGGTGAAGGGTCTCCAATTTGTTGTCTTCATGGATGTCAACAATAAACTGTTTTTAAAAAGAAGAATTCGGTGCTATGGATGTTCAACTTTCATGCACTTCGGAATAATGATCTTTCCATACGACAGGATAATCTTGCATCTGCTTTTCGCATGTAGAGGTGATTCATGACCCAAGATTTAATTCTCAGCATTGACAACGGCACACAATCCATCCGGGCGCTTGTTTTTGATTTAAAGGGCAATCTGCTTCACAAAAAGAGAGTTCCCATGCAGCCTTATGTCTCACGGGAACCGGGTTGGGCGGAGCAGGATGTAACCTATTACTGGACATCGCTCTGCCGGGTTTGTCAGATGCTTTGGAATGAAACCTCCGTATCCAAAGATGCGATTGCAGGCGTCACGCTGACCACCCAGCGCTCCACGCTGATCAATCTCGATCGCAGCGGCAAGCCGTTGCGTCCGGCAATGGTCTGGCTGGATCAGCGACGCACCAGCGGTTTAAAACCGGTGGGCGGATTGTGGGGGCTGGCCTTTAAGATTTCGGGTATGAGCGAAACCGTGGCCTACCTGCAGGCGGAGGCGGAGAGCAATTGGATTAAACGTTATCAGCCGGACATTTGGAAGAGGACGCACAAGTTTCTGTTCCTTTCCGGCTATCTGACCTATTGTCTGACCGGCCGGTTTGTCGATTCGGTCGGCTGTCAGGTCGGTTATATTCCCTTTGATTATAAAAAGAAGACTTGGGCGTCATCCTGGGACTGGAAATGGCCGGTCACGCAGGTTGAACCGCAAATGCTTCCGGATTTGATCGAGCCGTCGGGAGTTCTTGGACAGATTACCCGTCAGGCTGCCGAAGGCACCGGGATACCGGAAGGATTACCGGTCATTGCCGCTGCCGCGGATAAGGCCTGTGAAGTTATCGGTGCGGGATGCCTTGAACCGCATGTCGGCTGTCTGAGTTACGGAACGACCGCCACCATCAATACGACGCACTATAAGTATGTTGAAGCTATTCCGCTGATTCCCCCGTATCCCTCGGCCGTGCCCAACGCCTATAGTCTGGAAATACAGATCTACAGGGGCTACTGGATGGTCAGTTGGTTTACGGAACAATTTGCGCAATTGGAGCAGCAGATCGCCGAAGAAAGGGGCGTTGAAGTTGAAACGCTGATTGAGAATCTTTTGCATGAGGTGCCGCCGGGGTCCATGGGACTGATTCTCCAGCCCTACTGGTCTCCGGGCATCAAAGTGCCGGGGCCGGAGGCCAAGGGCGCCGTGATCGGTTTTGGCGACGTCCATAACCGGGCGCATCTTTATCGCGCCATGCTGGAAGGTTTGGCCTACGCCCTCCGGGAAGGCAAAGAGCGTCAGGAGAAACGGAGCGGGGTGGATATTACCGAGCTGCGGGTATCCGGCGGCGGATCGCAAAGCGATGCGGCCATGCAACTCACCGCGGATATTTTCGGCATGCCGACGGCGCGTTCTCACATTTATGAAACATCCGGACTGGGCGCGGCCATTGATGCGGCGGTTGGTTTAAAGCTGCACCGGGACTTTAAGAAAGCCGTTTCGGAAATGACGCATATCGGGCAATATTATGAGCCGGATTTGAATACCCATAAGACATACAATCACCTCTACAAGAGAGTTTACAAGCAAATGTATAAAAAGTTGAAGCCTCTGTATGAAGAAATTCGCGACATCACCGGCTATCCCAAAAGGCCGGGGGAAGAGTAAAAGAAAGATTTAAGTT